>JAENIT010000045.1 GCA_016844365.1 Dehalococcoidia bacterium | reverse complement strand
CAACACCGGCACCCCGAACTCCGCCAGGTCAGTTAGCATCTCTTTCGCCCGCTGAGTTGTTAGCTCATCGGGGTATGATCGATCAAAGGAGTCGGCATAGCAGTGCATGCAATGGAGGTTGCATCGGCGAGTGGTGGTCCAAACCACCACGGGGCGACGAGCTAGGGGGTCCCGTAGCTCGCGCCCATATCTGAGATGGTCCGTCTCGGTGGTAACTCCGCAAAGAAGTCGTGATACTCCTAGCATGATTCTCTCCCTATCAGACCTAATATTTCTATTGCTCTTTACTAAACTCTCAAAGCAATCATAACTAATATGGTGCAAATGCACCCCCCTATTATGGGTAGTTTTCACCTACCCAAAGGGGTAGGAGCGACCTGCCCCTAAAGCTAGTATAGGCCTCCCTGAGGAAGCCTATACTAGTATGTGCCAGGTTATTGAGCCTAGCCGTCTGGCTCTTGGGGGACGCTGTGCATGAGCACACCTATGCCGAAGCATACGCTAGAGAGCAGGAGAGTCAAGAGGCCAAACGTTGGAGCCAGACCTCCCGCTGCTATTAGGACGCCTCCTACGCCAAATAAGGCGGCCAGGAGGTACCAACCCTCCTGACCGCCTCGCCACAGGATGCTTAATTTGTTACTCCTGGCTATACGCGCTTCTTTATCCATTATTCCTGGCCTCCCTGGTCAATGGCTAGCCACTGATCGCTCCTATGGGGTGTGCTCGCCACATTCCATAGCTGCTTGCCAGGGTAATGGCGACGCCGAGGGAGATGATGGCCAGGCTGTACCTGATAGCGATAACTGATGCCTGCAACACCTCCATGCGGGAGATTAGGTGATAGAGCAGGGGTGTGCAGCAGGTAAGCAGTCCAAACATTCCGATACCGGTTCCCACTACCCCAATGACCAGGAGTTTGCCGCTCACAAAGCGCTTATCCTGGGTAGTAGCAACCAGGGTCGTCATAACTCCGAAGGCGCCTGCTACTGCTACAATGCTCATCCAATCCATTCTCATGTGGAGAGAGGTGTGCTGAAATCCTTCCCACCAGGTCATGGCAACGAAGTACAGCGCAAACAGCCCGCCAGCGCCCAGAGTGCCAATCGCTACCGGCTTGAAGTATGAGGGTTGGGCCGCAGCGATGGAGGGCCCAGTGGTGGTAAACACAGGTTCCTTCATCGCCTCGGCGGCACCGTTGCCCATTGGCCGGTAACCAGAGATCTGCTCCACAGCTACTATGACCAAGGCCATCGGTAGTATCACCATCAGCACCAGCAGAGCCAAGATGAACCCGCCTCCCATCATGGTGAAGAGCATGAGGATGGCCAGCATTACGCCAACTACCGCCCCAGCCAGAACGCCTGCTGTCTCTTTAACATCAGCTCTCATAATCTTTACCTCCTTCCTCACTGAACCTGCTTAGAATTACCCTTTTCTTCCATCTTTAGAGTAGCAGGAGAACGTAGGTTGACACATCCTGGTCGGGGCTAGGCTTTCCTGATTCCCAACACCCGGTACACTGGGATGGGCACAGAACGACCTTTAACTTGCAACGGTTCCAAGAGATCAACCTCTACAAGGCCCCGAACCTGGTCATAGGTTCCTTCGCTTATTAGGATCTCTCCAGGCCCTGCATTGGACTGAAGCCGAGATGCAACGTTGACGGCGTCACCGATGACGGTGTAGCTCATTAACTGAGGGCTGCCCACATTCCCTACAATGGCTACCCCGGTATGGACCCCTATACCGCAGTTAGCTCCTGTAGCGGCGCCGAATGAGCCGAGGCTGCGCTGCATCTCCAGGGCTGCCTTAATGGCCCTAAGGGCGTGGTCATCCTGGGGTAAAGGGGCGTTAAAATAAGCCATGATGGCATCCCCTATATACTTGTCTACAGTGCCCTCGTTAGCCAGGATTGAGGCCGTGGCCAAGGTTAAGTAGCTGTTTAGCATATCCACTATTGCTTCTGGAGAAGTCTGCTCGGAGAGGGTGGTGTAACCCCGAATGTCCCCGAAGAGAACGGTTACCTCCTGGCGTTTTCCTCCCAGGGCCACGGCGCTGGGGTCTTGTAGAATCTTTTCCACCACTGGTTGAGCCACATACCGACCGAAGATCTCACGGATCCTTCTCTTCTCCTGCTCCTCTTGTCGCCGGCCCCGCTCCTCCCCAACGTATCGGTACACGGTAGTGACAGCGTAGGTCCCCAGGAGGGCCACAGGACCAAAAAAGGCATCCGGAACTGTGCCGCTCCGGTACAAGGCAGTGGCGTAACCCAGGTAGCTGATTAGGAGCGCTAACAGAAGGAGTAGGGAGACCCAAGGGCGCACCTGGCCGAACAGCAGCCCGCCCACTATGGCCAGCAAAAAGATGCCAACTATCCCCTGGGTAGTCCCCTGGGGAACCAGAAAGCGCCCTTCAAGGATAGACTGAGTCACGTTAGCATCCATCTCCGCTTCTGTCATTGGCCTCTTGGTGGAGGTAGGCGTACCCAAAGCTCCCAACGCACCCACATCTACGATGACGATCTTGCCGCGAAAGAAGCCTTTCTCTAGACCATCTTGTTCAACACTATCAAGAGGTAGGGAGCGAAAAGTATCCGGCGGGCCCACGTAGTTCATCCACAGAACATGCTCTCCGACAAGTTCGGACGCCCCTTTCGAAGGTCGGTGGATGGTGGGCAAGAGGAGATGAGGGGACAGTTGATACCCTTGGAGGCCCTGGAGGGATTCTGACACCGTGGGGATCTCTAGACTCAAATGGGCTCGGGCAAGACGTAGGGTCATGGCCTCCCGGAAGCCGTCAGGATATTTAGCTAAGAGGGGGTAGAATCGGATGTTCTGTGCCAGGTCGCGGCTGCTATCGAACCAATAGAGGGAGGCAGCGCTATGGAAGGTTTTACTCTTCTCGGGAACGCGGTTATCAAACTGGCGCAAGACAAGGCCCTTTTCTTCCAGGGCCACCAGCCCATCCATCAGCTTTTCGCTCTCTGGACCGGGGGACAGGAAGCGAAGGTCACCGATGGCCGACGCCCCATCCTCTAGGAGCCGTCTATAGAGGGCTAGGTCGCGCTCCGCGTTCGCGACAACGCCAACCTCCGTGCCTGTCCTGCTATCGTGTAGGACAATTATGTCTTCGCGAGGGGTGCGGGTTACGCCCTGTAACAGACCCCCTTCCTGGATCGTGATAAAATCAGTCACACGCAGTTGAAGGGCCAGCAGGGGTTCAAATTGGACGAGAAGGGGAACGGAGGCCAGTGCCCCCCAAAAAACGCCCAGGGAGGCCATTCCCAGGATAATACGCAATCGACTAGCTTTGCTCATGTCTCGCTTCCTTTCTCGCCTTCCAAGTTGCTCCTTGCTAAATAGCCTCGGTATCTATCAGATTAGGTGGGAGGGGCCTTGAGCAACCCCAGGCGCACCGCGAACTTCATTAGCTGGGCTCGGTTGTGGATGTTGAGCTTCTCCATAACGTGCAGACGGTGAGTCTGGACCGTATTGACGCTCAATACCAGCCGTTCCGCGATCTCCTGGTTGGTGAGGCCTTGGCCTACAAGTTCCAACACCTCCCTCTCTCGTGGAGTGAGGGCGTCGTAGCTTTTCATCTCCTCCCCCCTGGCTACCCGACTGAGGTAGTCCTCCACCAGCCGCTTGGCAACAGATGGGGATAGGTACACCCCGCCGCCATAGACTACGTGAAGAGCGGTGATGAGGTCAGCGCCCACTGCGTCCTTAAGAACGTAGCCAGAGGCCCCTGCCTCCAGAGCGTCAAAGAAGTAGTTCTCCGTGTCGTGGACGGTGAGGAAGAGGATGGGCACCTGAGAGCGGGCACGGATGCGACGGGCCGCCTCTAGCCCGTCAACTCGGGGCATGGAGATGTCCAGCACCACCAGGTCTGGCTGTAGGCGGGCCACCAGGTCTACGGCTTCCTGCCCATCGGCTGCTTCTCCTGCGACAACAATGTCCTTCGTCTGTTCTAATAGCAGCCGCAGCCCCTCTCGGAACAGGGCGTGGTCATCGGCTATTACCAACGTGATTGGCGCCATTTATCACCTCTGGAATGGGTACGGTAACGGTGATCTGCGCTCCACCCCCCGGTTGGGAGCGGATCTCTAAAGTCCCGCCTATCAAGGCCGCTCGCTCCTGCATCCCTAAGAGGCCGAGGCCGACTCCCATTGAGCCGCTCTTGTAAACTGCTGGGTCGAACCCTACCCCATCATCCTCAACCAGAGCTGTTACTACGGTTTCGGAGAAGTCTAGCTCAACCTTTATGTGGTGGGCCTGGGAATGCTTTGCGGCGTTGTTTATGGCCTCCTGGAGGATGCGGAATAAGGCTGTCTCCAAGATGGGGTGAAGACGGCGCTCATGGCCTAGAACCGTAGTCGAGAGATCAGTCTGCGTCCCAGCCAAGCGAGTCTCCACATACCATCGGACAGCGGGCGCTAGTCCCAGGTCATCCAGGGCGCTAGGCCGGAGATCCAGAAGAAGCCGTCGGACCTCCTGTAGCGCTCCACGAGCCTGTATCTTTACTCGGTTTAAAAGGGCGGCCTCTTTGACGTTAACGGAGAGGCCGGGTTCCAGAGCGTCCATGACCACCAGGAGGGCCGCCAGGTCCTGGGCAGGGCCGTCGTGAAGCTCGCGAGCTACTCGATTACGTTCATCCTCCTGGGCGGAGATGACTTTCTCCAGAAGCTGCCGTACCGCCTCGGTTCTCTCCTTCACTTGCTGCTCCAGATGGCTCTCCCAGCGCAGTCGGTCCTCAAAGGCAGTCTTCAGGTGAATCCGCATCTGCTCGAAGCTTCTGGCTAGCATCCCCACCTCATCCTGGGAATGGGCCACGACTGAGACATCAAAGGAGCCGGCAGCAATGGCCTGGGCCGCCCCCGTTAGCTCCTCTAACGGGCGGGTGATGCGGCGGGCGTACCACCAAGCGCCCAGCGACACCAGGAGCAAGGTGGTTGATCCCACAAAGACGCCTATGCGCTGAAGCAGCCTGGGCACCATCAATGCTATATCCACGGGCTCTTCAGCGAACACCCCCCCGGGCAGACGTTGAAAAGGGGCGTAAGCCACCACGTGGGGCGAGCCGTTGGGGTGGTCATGTACAATCGCACGGGGCTGGCCACTGGCTAAGGCTTCTCTCAGGAGATCCAGGTGGGCGTTGGCCTCTGCCGGCAGGTCACCCTCTTCCGAGCTAGCCAGCACATTGCCATCTCCGTCCACAAGCTGCGCCCTGATCGCGCCATCATTGCCTTTGGGCAGAGGAACCAGCTCCACGCCCATGTGGGCAAGGTGTAGAGTTCCCACCAGAGCGGCCACCACGTTGCCTCGGCCATCTGGTAAGGGAACGGCGGTTACGGCTATCGGTGGGTGCTGGGTTGAGTAGTGGGCTGGGCTTATGGCTGATCGCCTAGTCTGAATGGCCTCTAGCCCGGCGCTAGCTGCAGTTAGGGCAGCCATGTCCTCTGGGGGGCCCGTGGTTGCGCTCCACAGCAATCTCCCTTCAGAGTTCATTATCCCAATGCTCTCAAAGGAGCCAATCACATGCATAAGTTGGGCTATCAGAGGCTGCTCAGGGGACGGAATAGTGTGACCTGTATTCCAGACAACCTGATGGGTCACGGCCTCCAGTTGATGAAGAACGTGGCCCAGCAAGTCGTCAACCGAGGCCGCAGCAGTTTGAGCTATGATTATGCGCTCATGGTAGACGGCCTCAGTGCTGAGTTGGATGGCCCGGGCCATCAGAACTAGAAAGATGGAGAGTAGTGAGGCCAGACCCAGGGCCACACCCGCGGCCATCCGGAAGCGTAGCCGTTTTCTAGGTGGAACTGAATGGGCACTAGGGGACTCCTTATCCAGACGGATTCCCACAGTCCCCTGGCTGGTTGTGGCCTCATTTTCGGTTGCCCGAGTGGTCCCACTCAGTTTCGCCACCTCGCCCGCCCAGATAATCACCCCTTTTCCGCTCTAACAAATTCCCCAGTTCTCTATGGCAAGGGCGTTTGGGTGCCCTGTCCAACAGACCGATACTTGAGGTCTATGACCTTTCTTATCTCCTTTAGTGGTCTCCCTTCCTGCGACATTTTTTCCACGTCAAGCGTGATAGCTCTACAAGTGCCTCAGCCGTATCCGTGGGCGTCCAGCTCTACATCGCCGCCGAGAGTCTCGCGAATGTAGCAGTCCAGGTTGCTTCGGTGCCCTTCTCCCACGCACCCGCAGTAGCAAGGTATCTTGCTCAGTATATCCCTGTTCGCCAGCGCGAAGTTGTACGCCCTTCGCACCTCCGGCCGCGCCTGGTCTAGCTGCTCTTTTGAAATCCCCGGCGACTGGCCGGTCCCTTCATCTCGCGAAGGGAGACGAGCTTGACCGCAGGCCGTGGCTATTAGTATGAGCAGCACGGCCGCGGCCAAGGCATTCCGCGAACTCAGCAGCCCCTTCATCACGCTCTCTCCTTCTCGACATCCTAGTCGGGGGTTTCAAAAGCAGACCGCGGAGCCGGTCAGCGAGACCGTTTACTCTACCACTGTAATCGCTTATGCGGCTCGCCTTGCGAAGGTCACTTGTCCCTTAAAAAGTGGGCATTTGCACGGAAACTGTCCCTCCTCCTGAATCGTTTCCGGACTGCCCAAGACAGGGGTTAAGGCGGCGACTGCTGCACTGCACAAGGGCTGGGAGAGGTGTCCCCACTCGTCGATGGCCCAGGCATCGCCAGGACGATAGGCCAGCAGGCACGAACCCTGTGACCCTATAACCATGATGGACACCGGCATCAAGGGCATGGGGGCAATCGTCACAGGTTGGACGGTGCTGCTGGTTGTTGGGATCGCCGGAGGGTTCCAGCCCATAATCCACCCCAGACCCACCGCGGCCGCCCCTAGAGCCATTGCCCCCTGGGCGTACAAGCCGATGATCACGTGGTAAACCCCGACCGGGATGGCGACTAGGACCGCCACTAGAAATAGTAAATCAACAAAGCTTAACTGTAGTGTCATTACTCTTCCCTCCCCCCTCTTCTCTCAACCTAGCTTAGGCGTTTATTTAGGGTCATCAACTGAGCCTCCCAGGTCTACTTCCACTAAAGCTTAACATCAGTGATGTGGAGCCACGACCCTCAAAAGGGTAGTTTCCCCCCTACCCAAAAGGGTAGCCCCCGCCATTCGGCGGGGGCTCTCATAGATATCCAAGTCGGGCGATAACCCTCCCGATCCTCTCCACCCTCTCCAAAGTGATGTACAGGCTCCGCTCATCCCCCTTCTCACACTGACTTACTCGAGAGCGCAGATCGCTGATGTTAGTGTTGAGGTCCATGTAGCTGGCCTGAATGCAGGCGGGTTACTTAAT
>JAENIT010000044.1 GCA_016844365.1 Dehalococcoidia bacterium | reverse complement strand
GTCCCCTGAACCTGGACCGCCCCGGCCACTATCGCGGCTATGGAGTTAGCCACAGCTAGCTCGCAATCGTTGTGGACGTGGATACCCAGGGGGACCGAGAACTCCGAGGCCACCCGCTGCACTATGGATGTCACATCGCTGGTGATAGCGCCGCCGTTAGTGTCGCACAGCACCAGGCAGTCGGCCCCGGCCTCGGCGGCGGCTCGCAGGCACTGGAGTGCGTAGTCGGCGTCGGCCTTGAAGCCGTCAAAGAAGTGCTCAGCATCGAAGAAGACGGTGCGGCCTCGCCCTTTCAGATAGCGCACCGAGTCGGCGATCATGTTTAGGTTCTCTTCCAGGGTGGTCTCCAGGACCCTGGTCACGTGGAGGTCCCAGCTCTTTCCCACCAGAGTGCATACCGTAGTGTGGGCCTCCTCAAGAGCCCTGATGGTGGGGTCGTCCTCTGCGCGGGCGTAGGCTCTGCGGGTGCTGGCGAAGGCGGCGAGCTGGGCGTGGGTAAGGCGTAGGCTCTTGGCTCGCTGGAAGAATTCTGAGTCCCGGGGATTGGCTCCGGGCCATCCTCCCTCTATGTAGTGGACCCCCAAATCGTCCAGCCTGCGGAGGATCCTGAGCTTGTCCTCCACGGAGTAGGATATGCCCTCCATCTGGGCACCATCCCGTAGAGTTGTGTCGTAAAGGAACACCTGCGCCATTGTCTCCCCTCCTAAGCTATAAAACAAAAATCCCGCCCCCAAAGGGACGGGATTAACGCAATCCCGCGGTACCACCCTTATTCCCCGATAGCATTGGGGCGCTCTATTAGAGTACGGGCGTCTAGTTAGACAAGACCGTTCGCTTGTTTCTAGAGCATATACTCTCGCCCATGATAACGGAGGCGACTCCGTCCAAGTCTACTCCCCTGGGGCATCTTGCCGATTCCGAGGACCTTAGCCCTCGCTTAGATAAGGCAAGAAAGGGTTTCGGTTGAAAGCTCAGGAGGGATTTTCTGCTGGGCTTTTCGTGTCCGCTTTCACCTGTGGTGAGCCCCTCGTCCGCCTAGTGCGGATCAGGATAAGCTCTGTCGAACCCACCGCACCGGACTCGCTGGCCGCAAGTCCCCAGCCTACTCGTCTCCGTCACAGCCTTTAATCGGTAGAATAGTAGCAAAGGGGAGAGGGAATGTCAACAAAAAGGTCAGTCAAAGGGTGTTTTCTTGACACCTGGGTTTAGGGGGACTTAAGATGAAGTTGGGAAATCTTTCCCGTACGTTTACTGAGCGTGGATAACTCTGGACTGAAAGCGAGGTGAAAATGCTAGACGGCACAATACTGTGGCTCATTCCGGGCCTGGTATTGTTAGCGTTAGTGGGCGGGATAGGGTACTATGCCGGCACTAAGTTGGTAGAAGATCGGTTGCGGGCTGCTAAGGAAGACGCTCAGCAGGTCATAGTCCAAGCCCAAGCTGAAGAGAAGGAGCTAGTTCTTCAGGGCACCAGGGAGGCTATGAAGCTGCGCGCTTCGGCAGAGGAAGAGGCTAGAGCACGACGTCAGGACCTCAGTCGCCAAGAGCGCAGGGTTGTCCAGAAAGAAGAGAATCTGGAGCGCAAGGTGGAGGGCGTTGAGCGTCGTGAGCGGGCCATCGGCAATCAAGAGAAAGAGGCAGAAAACCTAAGGGCGCAGATAGAGCTACTGAAACAGAAAGCTATTGAAGAGGTAGAGCGGGTTTCTGGTTTAACAAGGGATGAGGCGAAGGAGCTTCTGGTATCTCGAGTTGAGGAAGAGGCCAAGGATGAGGCAAACCGAAGGCTCAGGGATTGGGATATCAAACTTAAGGATGAGGCCGACGGGAGAGCTCGTGATATCCTGATACAGTCTATTCAACGCATCACCTCTGAAGTGGTATCAGACGCAACGGTTTCAGTGGTCCCCATACCCAGCGATGACTTGAAGGGCCGGATCATTGGACGGGAGGGCAGGAACGTTAGAGCTTTTGAACACGCTACTGGGGTGGATGTAATAATAGATGATACCCCGGACTGTGTTACGCTCTCCTGTTATGACCCCGTCAGGCGTGAGATCGCTCGGATTGCCTTAACTAAGCTGGTCTCTGATGGCCGTATCCACCCATCCCGAATAGAGGATGTGGCGGAGAGAGCCAAGCTTGAGGTGGAAGAGACAATGCTGAAGGAGGCGGAGCAGGCGGTGTTTGACGCTGGGGTTCGGTCTCTACACCCGGAGCTGAAGAAGCTCCTGGGTCGGTTGAAGTACCGGTACAGTTATGGGCAAAACGTCCTGCGGCACAGCGTCGAGGTAGCTCGTTTAGCTGGCATGATAGCCTCCGAACTGGGAGCCGATGTAGAGATAGTCAAGAAGGGCGCTCTGCTCCACGATCTGGGCAAGGGCCTTGACCATGAGTACGAAGGCCCCCATGCTATGATTGGCGCCTCCTTTGTAGAGAAGTACGAGAAGCCAGAGGTAGCTCTTTGTGTAGCCAAGCATCATGACGACTGGTTAACTAACTCTTTAGAAGGTGTGATCGTACAAACAGCAGACGCCATAAGCGGCGGTCGTCCCGGGGCCAGGGGAGAGGCGATGGACCACTATATAAAGCGCCTTCAGGCCCTGGAATCCATTGCTAATGGCTTTGTTGGAGTTGAAAAATCTTACGCAGTACAGGCGGGCCGAGAGGTCAGGGTTATTGTGAAGCCCAAAGAGGTGGATGACCTTGCCGCGATGCGGCTGGCCAGAGACGTAGCAAAACTAATCCAGGAGAGTTTAGAGTATCCAGGACAGATTAAGGTCACGGTAGTTCGAGAGACACGTGCCGTGGAATACGCTCAGTAAATAAGCACATACACGCAGCGGAGGGGAACCTTGTGGGTTCAAGAGGCCCTATAGGTTCCCCTCCCAAGTCAGGAGAGCTTTTTGAAGATATTGGCCATCGGTGATGTTATGGGGGGCCCTGGAAGAAGGGCTGTGCAGGAGGTAGTGCCAGGCCTCAGGCGAAAGCATGGCGTTGACCTGGTGATTGCCAACGGGGAAAACACCGCCGGAGGGCGGGGGTTGACAGCAGCCACGGCCTACGAGCTACTGAATGCAGGCGTGGATGTCATCACATCGGGCAACCACATCTGGGACAATAAAGAGGTACTGCCGCTCTTTGACTCAGACCTCCCCATCATAAGACCTACCAACTATCCTCCTCAGGTGCCCGGTAGAGGTGAAATCACCGTAGGTGAGGTGACTGTGATTAACCTCATGGGCCGCACCTTTATGGCCAGTCTGGATTGCCCTTTCAGAACCATGGACTCTGTGTTAGGCAGTGGCACACGTAAATCTCCCATAATAGTTGTGGACTTCCACGCCGAAGCCACCTCGGAGAAAGTGGCTATGGGCTGGTACCTGGACGGACGGGTCAGCGCCGTGGTAGGAACCCACACCCACGTTCCAACTGCTGACGCCAAGATTTTACCCAAGGGCACCGCCTATGTATCAGATCTGGGAATGACTGGGCCCTCAGTATCCGTCATCGGATGTGAAATAAAGTCGGTAATAAACCGTTTTCTGACACAGATGCCCGTATCCCTTCCCGTGGCATCAGGACCGGCCCAATTCAACTCGGTCCTTATTGAGGTAGATGGGAGTACGGGCTTGGCAACAAAGATCACTAGAATTGATTTGGATTTGGATAAGGAATAGACGGAGCTTATGCACGTAGACCTCCACCTCCACACTACGGCCTCCGACGGCAGGTTCACTCCTACCGAGTTGGTAACGTTTGCTGGGAATCGAGGCATGAGGATCATAGCCGTAACGGATCACGACTCTACAGAGGGGCTTGCCGAAGCCCTGGATGTGGCAAAGAGCTATCCCCAGCTTACTATCATCCCCGGAATCGAGCTTAGTACCGACATACCTCGAAACGAGGTCCACATCCTGGGATACTTTATGGATTACCACAACCCCAGCTTTCAGGAAAAACTCGAGGAGTTTCGGGAGGCCCGCACCGATAGGGGAGAGCGAATGGTGGAGAAATTGGCATCCCTGGGGATTCATATTAGCTGGGAGAGGGTCCTTGAGATCGCCCAGGGAGGATCCGTAGGGCGGCCTCACGTGGCCCAGGCTATGCTAGAGGGCGGATATATAACCTCCATATCTGAGGCATTTGATCGGTACATTGGACGTAACGGTCCGGCCTACGCGGATCGACACAAGATGACTCCACCGGAGGCTATCGCTTTTCTTAAGGGCTACGGTGGAGTGGCGGTGCTGGCTCACCCCAAGGATATATTGGAGAATCTGGATCCTATTCTGGACGACCTGCAAGGGGCAGGGCTGGTGGGCATGGAAGTCCACTACCAGGGTTACCCCCCAGAGCTGGTGGCAGACCTGCTGGCTAACGCCGAGAGCCGAGGGCTTATACCTTGCGGGGGCAGCGACTTCCACGGCATGGGCGCTCGAGACGAGTTTAAGCCCGGCGATGTGGACGTGCCAATAGAGTCGGCACAGCGCCTCATGGCCGTGGCTCAAGAGGTCAGGAGGACTGCCCGGTGAAGCCCCTAGGTCCCGAGGAGATCGAGGGCATTATCCCTCACCGATGGCCTTTTCTCCTGGTGGACAGGATTATCGAGATTGAGGATGGTAAAAGGGCCGTAGGTATAAAGAACGTAAGCTACGGAGAGCTATTTTTTCAGGGCCACTTTCCAGGCAGACCAATTATGCCTGGAGTTCTTATTGTGGAGGCCTTGGCCCAGGTTGGGGCCGTGGCCATGCTTGGATTGCCGGAGAATCGGGGCAAGATCGCGCTCTTCGCGGGTATCGATAACTTCCACTTCCGTAAGCCGGTGGTCCCAGGGGATACCCTCCGGTTGGAGGTTACCATGACCAGAACCAGAGGCCCGATTGGCAAGGGTTTGTGTCGTGCGGAAGTGGACGGCCAGGTGGTGGCGGAGGGAGGGCTGACCTTCGCCCTGGTCTCAGCAGACAGCCTCAGGTGAAAATGTACACCCGCCCTTCGACAAGCTCAGGGTGAACGGAACCAACCCGTTCGTGGTGAGCCCTTCGGCAAGCTCAGGACAGGCTCTGTCGAATCATGAGCCGCACCTTTTACGTCTATTTTCAAACCAATGAGAGCCGTAAAAGACACCGTAGTTTCCGCCCTTTGCCGTCTCCTCTCCTTGACCTTCTCTCTCTTTATGCGCAGAGCTTCTCTTCCCTCGGAGCCTAAGGCGATCCTCATCATCAAACCGTGCTGCATTGGCGATCTCCTCATGGCCACGCCCGTTATCGCGCAGGTGCGCCGCGCCTACCCCAAAGCCAAATTAACTGTCGCGGTCGGACCGTGGGCCGCAGAAGCTATAGCAAGCAACCCCAAGATTGATGAGCTTATAGACCTGGGTAGCGTAGGACAGGGGGCTCAAACCAAGGTGGGGGACTACCTAAAGTCTATCGCCACACTACGGGAGCGCAAGTACGACATCTGCATAGTCTTGGACCGCTCTCCACTGGTTACCTTGCTGCCGTACCTGGCGGGGATTCCCAACAGGCTGGGAATAGATAGCGGCGGCAGGGGGTTCTCCTTGACTGCCAAAGTCCCAGCGCTCCCTCTTCGCCATGAGGCCCAGCTATACCTGGATACTTTGCTCCCTCTCGGTATCTCGCCAGAACATCCAAGGCTGGAGTTTTTCCCTCAGGAGGATGAGTCGCTGTGGGCCGAGGAGCAAGTTGGAGAGTTCCCCGAACCCAGGATCGCTATCCATCCTGGTGGCGGCGTCAACCCCGGCAGCACGCTTCTGGGAAAGAGGTGGCCTCCAGAACGGTTCGGTGAGCTGGCGGCCCTGCTCACCAAGAACGGAGGATCGGTAGTGTTGATTGGCGGAGGGTCAGATAGCGAGGCGGCAGAAGTAGTCCTTTCGGCTCTGGCGAAGGCGTCACCCGCCCTTCGACAAAGCCCTTCGACTCCGCCCTTCG
>JAENIT010000043.1 GCA_016844365.1 Dehalococcoidia bacterium | reverse complement strand
CATGTGATAGCCTCGTCCTGGCCGATGTCTTCTCTCGCCACGCGACCCTGTACTAACTCCAAACTGTCAGGGCCCAGTGCCAAGCAGGGTCTCACCAGCTTAATCATCTCTCGGGCCAATACCGTGCCCTTGGGTATGGGCCTAGCAGCGTAGAGACCTCTTCTGGCCCACATGCGCTCCGCCACCTCTCCCTCCACCGGTTCCTTTACGCCTGAGCCGAGGGCCGCTTCCAGGTTGCGAATATCCCGGACCATCTGGGCAAACTCCGCCACTTCTAGAGCGTAGGGATGATCCGGTCCCTTGAGAGAGCGATCGAAGGTGATGTGCTTCTCGATAATACACGCTCCGAGAGCCACAGCCCCTAGGGGTACTACCAACCCTGGCGAGTGGTCCGAGTATCCCACAGGAAGACCAAAGGCCTCTCTCATGGTAACCATTGCCCTTATGTTAGCGTCCTCAAATTGGGGAGGGTAATTAGACACACAGTGAAGAAGAGCGATGGCATCAGTGCCGCCGGCTCGTAAGCACTCTACAGCTTGCTCAACCTCGCCCAAAGTTCCCATGCCTGTTGAAAGAATTATGGGCCTGCCGTATCGAGCTGCTCTCCTGAGCAAGGGATAATGGGTGAGGTCACCAGAGGCGATCTTGAAGGCTGGAACATCTACATCATAGAGCAGGTCAACGGCATCCTCATCGAAGGGTGAGGACAGGAAGTCCACACCAACCCCTTTGGCATAGTCCGCCAGCTCCCGGTGCCATTCCTTCGGCATCTCCACAGTTTTGAAGAAGTTGTACAGCCGCTCCTGGCTTCGGGCCGCGAGGCCCTCGGCGGTGAAGGATTGAAACTTCACCGCATTGGCGCCGGCCTCTGCCGAGGCATCGATGAGCTTCTTGGCCTGCTCTAGGCTGCCATCGTGGTTAGAGCCGACCTCAGCGATTATGTAAACTGGATTGCCGGGGCCGATTAGTCTTTTGTCCACTCGAAACTCAACCATCGCTCAGGCCCTACCCCTCAGTCTTCCGATACCGCTCTACGACCTTTTCCACAGCGGACAGCACATCCCGTACATCCTGATGAGTCATTTTAGGAAATAGCGGCAGCGTTATAGCGCTGTCGTAAGCCGCCTCGGCTACGGGGTAGTCTCCCCGTTTGTAGCCGAATCGCTCCCGGTAATAAGGATGAAGGTGGACAGGAATATAATGCACATTCACACCGATGTTCTCCGCCCTTAAAGCCGCGAAGATCGCTTCCCGATCCGCCTCCAGTCGAGAGGAATCCAGACGGACCACATAGATGTGCCAGGCGTGACGCACATCGGGCCGAACACCGGGGGGTATCACCTCCGGAAGCAGGGAAAGGGCTTGAGTGTATTGGGCCGCAATGTCATTCCTTAGCTCTACGAAATGTTCCAACTTCTTTAGCTGGCTCAGGGCCAGGGCGCACTGGAGGTCAGTGAGGCGGTAATTGTAGCCCAGGTCAGTGACCTCGTAATACCAGGCGCCAGCCTCCATGCGCTCTCTTGCGTCAGTGCTCATGGAGTGGTTGCGGAAACTACGCAGCCGCTCGGCCAAGTGAGGATTGTTAGTAGTGACCACTCCCCCCTCGCCTGCGGTTATGTGCTTCACCGGATGAAGGCTGAACACGCTCATGTCTCCGATCCCGCCTATTGACACTCCCTTGTACTCCGCGCCCAAAGCATGGCACGCGTCCTCGATAATAGTCAGGCCGTGCCTTCTGGCGATAGCGACGATCTCATCCATATCGCAGGGATGCCCGGCGAAGTGAACCGGTATGATGGCCTTGGTTCTGGAGGTTATCCGCTCCTCGATAGCGCGAGGGGAGATGTTGAAAGTATCCTCATCGACATCGGCGAACACCGCGGTCCCGCCCTGAAATAGCACACAGTTAGCAGAGGCCGCAAAGGTATATGGGGTGGTAATCACCTCGTCCCCTGGGCCAACGCCCAAAGCGTAGACCGCAGCGTGGAGGCCCGCCGTTCCTGAGCTTAGAGCCACAGCGTACCGTGCCCCCACCTGTTCAGCAAAGGCCTCTTCGAACTCGGCCACCTTGGGACCAGTGGTGAGCCATCCAGTACGCAGGACATCCACCACTGCCTGGATGTCCTCCTCATCCACCCAGTGCATACCGTAGGGCAGATAGGTAGAGCGCACGGGCTCGCCGCCCTCTATGGCCAGTTTAGCTCTGGTGTAGTTCATCATCGGTCTCGCAGAAGCGTCGATTTGCCGCGTAACCCATAGGAATAGAGCAATTTACCGCCAAATCCCTAACCCATAGCTCAGGGGACAGCCGATGGGGTCAGCCAGTATTCTTCCGTCTCCTTGATGAGATCTACTAACTCCGGCCCCGAAATAAACCGCTCGTTGCTATCGCTACTATAGCGGAAGTCGTCGTCAACTCGTACACCACCCTCCCACCCTACAACGTCCCACCACTGATTCTCTGGCTCTATCAAATAGTACTCCCCCATGTCCCTGCTATGTCGGGACTCCTCCTCGGTAACCAGCACTTCGTGGAGCTTCTCTCCGGGACGTATGCCTGTCTCCACCGTGGTGCATCCCGGCGCGATAGTCTCTGCCAGGTCTGTAACCTTCACGCTCGGCAGCTTGGGCACGAATATCTCGCCACCCTGCATACTCTCGATTCGCTTGATGACGAACTTCACCGCTTGAGGCAAGGTTATCCAGAACCTGGTCATTCTAGAGTCCGTTATAGTCAGCATCCCGTTCTGCTTCTGCTGGTAAAATAGGGGCACTACACTACCTCTGCTGCCGAGGACATTGCCGTAACGGGCGCAGCTAAACCGAGTGGGACCAGCGCCAGAATAGGAGTTACCCTGGACGAAGAGCTTTTCAGCGCAGAGCTTGGTAGCGCCGTACAGGTTTACCGGGTTAACGGCTTTGTCACTGCTGAGGGCTATCACATTCTTTACACCGCTGTTCAGCGCCGCCTCTATAACGTTAGCCGCCCCCATGATGTTGGTCTTGATAGCCTCAAGGGGGTTGTACTCGCAGGCTAATATCTGCTTCAGCGCCGCAGCGTGCACCACGATGTCGACATCGATCATGGCCCGCTCCAGGCGCTCTTTGTCCCGGACATCGCCGATTAGGAAGCGCAGGCGAGGATCTGTAAGTTTTCGGGCCATCTCATACTGCTTCAACTCGTCTCGGCTGTATACTCTTACAGCCTTCACCGGATAGTCGTTGAGAAGCAGTTTGCAGAACGCCTGTCCGAAGGAGCCGGTGCCCCCGGTGATTAATACTATCTTTCCTTCCCAGTCCATATCTTATTATCCCTTTTCCAGTGCATTAAAATACTATTAAATTATAGCAACACCTTACTCAAGGCACAAAGTAGTTCACTTAATGACCGAACGTCCAGCGCCGACCCCGGTGATGCGACCGACTATCCTAGCAACAGGACGTACCGCCTTCGGCCAGGTTACGCCCTCATCAGTAAGCTCGTGATGGCTTGACATGGCGGCGCGAAAGCTTTGGAAATCCCAGTTCCCCATCACTGGCTCCCTAGTAAGGAGAAAAGGGTGGCTATTGTAGCCGTTACCCCAAAGGCCACCGGCGGTTAGGGCGCAATGGTATCCGGCGGTTGCCACCTCCTCTACTACTCTATCCGTGTAATCCCCGTAAGGGTAGGCAAAGGGGTAGAAGTCGCCACCGATTTGTTTCTTGAGCGCCGCTAGCGATTCCTCAACCTCCCAAGCCATAGTATTAGGGTTCAGGCTGCTCAGCCGTGGGTGAGTCATGGTGTGGCTACCTATGGTGTAGCCTAAGTCTACTACATTCTTCAACGCATCCCAACCCAGGAGTGGTCTACGGATTCCTCGACTGCTCCACTCACTGGTAGCGCCGACCCGCCCCATAACCACAAACAGGGTGGCAGGAAAGCGGTGGCGGGAAAGGATAGGGGCCGCGTTATCCAGAAAGTCCGCATACCCGTCGTCAAAAGTCAGAACTATGCTCTTCCGCAAATCTCCTCGATTCTCCATCATTGCAAGGGCTTTCTCCAGAGGGACCACC
Source organism: Dehalococcoidia bacterium (assembly GCA_016844365.1). The sequence goes on along the minus strand of JAENIT010000043.1, from coordinate 1,931 downwards.
TTAAACTCATTGGCCACTAGCCACTCTATCTGCTCTCGAAACGCCTCCGGAGAGACCGCCCACTCATCATTGGGATCGTGGGAGATGCTATGGTACATGAGGATCCGCAAGCGATTCCCCAGCATATAATTGAGCCACCAGGGCAAATTACTCTTCACAGCTTCTACTTTTTCATAGCGCCTTACAGTCTGATGATGTTGCTATTTCGGAAGTTAGCCAGGGCGTTTCTGGTATCGAAGACCAGCTTCGAGTTATCGACCACTGACTGGTAGTCCACACCCTTATGAGGTGTTGTCACTACGACGGCATCAGCCCACCTCAAAACTTCCGGGGTCAGGTCCACTGACTGTAAATCCAGCCCATCCGTCGCCAACTGGGGGACAAAGGGATCGTGGTAACGCACCTGCGCTCCTCGCTCTTGAAACAGGCTGATTACCGCCAGGGCTGGAGATCGGCGCATATCAGCGACCCCGGGCTTGTAGGTGACCCCCAAGATTAAAACCCGGCAGCCCTTTAGCCCACCCCCAGAGTCTAAATGCCGCTCCAGCTTCTCGACCACGAAACGGGGCATCATCTCGTTTATTGCCCCCGCGTCCCGCACCAGGTTCGATGGTGTCCCCACATCCCTGGCCTTGCTCGTGAGGAAGTACGGCACCACAGGTATGCACTCGCCACCCACTCCGGGGCCCGGGTAGTGGGGCATGAAGGCGAAGGGCTTGGAGGCCGCCGCGTCGATAACATCCCACACGCTCACCCCCATGCGATCACACAACAGGGCAAGCTCGTTCACGAAGTTGATGTTAATGAAACGAAAGGCGTTCTCCACCACCTTGGCCATTTCCGCCACCTCAGGCGATGAGACGCGCCTCACCTCATCCACAAAGGCGCTGTAGAAACTATAGGCGCACTGACGGCAGTTGTCAGTGATCCCTGTCACAAGGCGTGGGATATTCTTGAGATGGTATGTTGTGTTACCGATATCTATACGCTCTGGCGCGAAAGCCAGGAAGAAGTCCTCGCCTACTTTTGCGCCCCTAGCTTGAAGGAGAGGCATCAGCACGTCTCGGGTTGCGCCCGGAGGGCTAGTGCTCTCCAGGGAGATGAGCTTGGGTTTGCCCATGTGCTTGGCTATCGTTCTCCCCGCCTGCTTCAGATAGCGGAGGTCTGGCCTATAGGATCGAGTTATGGGCACGGGGACGCAGATCAGCGCCACATCTGCCTGATTTATAGCCCTCGCATCGGTGGTGAAGGAGATGGATCCAGAGTCTATAAGCCCCGCCAGGGCCACCGAAATCTCACCATCCACGGCTAGGCCGCTCCTTAGCTGCGCCACTTTTTCGTCATCAACATCAAGGCCTACTACGGGGAATCCCGCCTCTGCGATCTCCACAGCCATCGGCAGCCCCACGAACCCCAAACCCATCACAACAACTTGGGCCTCCCTGCTGTTAATCCGGGATAGCAGAGTGTTTAGGGCTTTAGTGTCGGTCTCTATCTCTTTTACTGAAGTTAGCTCTTCACTGCTCACTATTGATTCTCCGATATACTTCTAACGTTTCTTCTGCTGTTTTCTCCCAAGTAAATTGGGCCGCCCTCTTTATTGCCCGTTCTTTAAGCCCCTGGGCCAGGGCAGTGTCCGATAGAACGCGGGATATCTGCTCAGCCCACTCCTCGGGCTTTGTGGGATCGATAAGTATGCCTCCATCGCCCACTACCTCAGGCACTGAAGTCCTGTTGGACGCGACCACCGGGGTGCCGCAGGCCATGGCTTCCAGGGCAGGAAATCCGAACCCCTCGTAAATAGAAGGGAGGGCCAGGACATCCGCCGTGTTGTAAAAAAGAGGAAGCTCCTCCTCTGGCACTTCGCCAAGAAAGGCAATCTTATCTTCGACTCCCAGATCGCCCGCCAGCGAGACCAGCCGCTCGTGTTC
>JAENIT010000042.1 GCA_016844365.1 Dehalococcoidia bacterium | reverse complement strand
TGATTCCGAGACCTTGGAGGCAATAGGACCAGAAGCTCTTCTGTCATCCGTTAAGGGGATTGTGGTGCCGGGGGGGTTCGGGTACCGGGGCGTGGAGGGGATGATCGCGGCTGCCAGGTACGCAAGGGAAAACCACATCCCCTACCTGGGCCTATGCCTGGGAATGCAGATAATGGTTATCGAGTACACCCGGCACTTGCTCAACTCCGATGAGCCCCACTCCACAGAGTTCGCTCCCGATACCCCTCATCCGGTTATTGACCTGCTCCCAGAGCAGCAATCCGTGTCTGATGCAGGCGGAACTATGCGCCTGGGAGCCTATCCCTGCTACCTGGTTCCTGGAACCAAGGCGGCATCGGCCTATGGAGAGAGCGTAGTCCACGAGCGCCATCGTCACCGCTTTGAGTTCAACAACAACTATAGGGGCCTTTTAGAGAAGGGGGGATTAGTACTCAGTGGTTTATCTCCTGACGGCCAACTGGTGGAGATAGCAGAGCTGACAGAACACCCGTGGATGGTGGGAGTACAGTTTCACCCTGAGTTTCGCTCCAGACCGAACCGTCCCCATCCCCTGTTTCAGAGTTTCATGGTAGAAGCCAATCGCGTCTTGCGCGAGGGAGACCAGATCTCTCTGTCGACATTAATAGAGTAACAGACCTTCGGACCATACTATTCCAACATAGATAAATCTTCATCTTCCTTGCTAGAAGAATATCGCATGGCTAATTAAAAAAGCGTGGCGGTAGTGGTCGCCTCTCTCCATACTGCATCTTCATGCCTAATCGACCTGTGAGGATTACAGACCGATTTCACGACATATTTGACCCTAATTATAAGCAAATGATACACTTTTACTATATTATCGTTTGATAAATAACCATCGGAGGAGCGCGGGTATCTAATCATGGCAGAGGAAGAGAACAAAACTGAACTTCTTAGAAGAGTACGTCTCTTCTCCACTTTCTCAGACGAGGAGTTGGGAGAGTTAGACACTCTTCTCAAACTCCGCCGTTTTAAGCGGGGGAGTGTCGTCTTTGAGCAAGGCGACCCGGGAGACGCCCTGTTTATTGTAGAGGCGGGGCGCGCTAAGGCCTCTGTCTTCGATGAAGCAGGCCATGAGAAGATCCTGGCAGTGTTCGGTGAGGGGGACTCCTTTGGAGAGATGTCCCTACTCACTGGGGAAGCTCGGTCCGCCAGGGTTGCAGTGGTGGGCGACGCTGAACTTTTAACATTGACCAAGGAGGACTTCGACCGTTTTCTTCTAAGCAACCTGGGTGCGATGAGACATCTTCTGGCCGTGATGACCAGGAGAGTGTCAGAGGCCAACACTATGATCCAGCATGATGACACTGAGGAGCAAGCCCAGGTCATGGGCAAGGTCATCACCATCTTCAGCCCCAAGGGTGGCACCGGCAAGACCACACTTGCTGTGAATCTGGCCACTATCCTCAGGCAGGAGGCCAATAGGGCCGTGGCTCTGGTGGATCTCTCGTACCCCTTTGGTGATGTAGGCGTCATGCTCAACCTGGAGCCGCGAAGGACTATGGCCGACCTTATACCTCATATCAACGAGATTGACGGCCAACTCTTGGACAGTATCCTCCAGCAGCACCCCTCCGGAGTAAAGGTGCTTTTGGCTCCACCCACCCCTGAAGAGACCGAGATGGTAACCGCCGAGCACGTCACTATGGTCATGACCATCCTCAGGGAGTTATATGAGTTTATAATCGTGGACACCCACTCCTCTTTCTCAGAAGTTTCCATAGCGGCTCTGGATGCTGCGGACCTGATCCTTGTGATGACCACCATGGAGATGTCCTCCCTTAAGAACGTGCGTCTATTTATTGACACTGTTACTACCAAGCTGGACTACCCCAGAGAGAAACTGGCCCTGGTTGTGAACCGGGCTAGTCCCGTGGGAGGATTAACGGTCGCTGATGTGCAGGCCTCTATAGGACAGCAAGCGGTAGCGACAATATCCAGCAATGGGCTTGTAGCCGTGTACGCGGTGAACCAAGGCGTGCCCTTCGCCATTAGCAATAAGGAGAGTCAGATTTACAAGGACATCCAGACCCTGGCCAAGCTTCTTGCCCCCAAGGCAATGGAAGAGCAGCAAGACCTTTTCGGCGATGAAGATGTGGAGGAGATTGCTCGTCTCACGCCAGCCGAACGTATTAAAGCCGTGCCTGCGCTGGTGGTAGCAGCAGTCAAGGAAACGGTTGCAGAGCTTTCCCTCCCTGACGTTCTCTTTGGACTGGGAAATCTGCTCATAGCCACCGCACCATTCCTCTTCATAGTAACGTTGTTGGGTGGGGTTTCCAGGCTTCTCGGTGTAGGATTTCCGGCTTCAAAGGCCTATGAAATCGCAATCTGGGTGGGCATCCTCGGAGGCACCTATCTACTGGTTCAGGTGCGTCCTCCCAGCAGTCATGCCTGGGTGTACGGGGGCATCATAGGCGGACTTTATGGGATTTTCATCCTCCTGCCCACTGTGGCCGTTCAAAACATCTCAGGCGGTGGGTATAGCTTCTTTGGTATCTTTCTCGCCATCATTTTCTACGTGATACTGGGCACTTTGGGCAGTCTAGCAGGAGAGCGGCTCAAGCGGAGACTCCAGCCCCTCCTTGTCACCTAGCGCCACCACCAGTGCCCTTCGACGTGGCTCAGGACAAGCTTCTCATGAACTCTGCTCTATCTGGCCAAAGTGAGGATACGGTAGCCATTGAGACCCTTGGCTGCAAGCTCAATCTGGCCGATAGTGAAATCCTCCTACGCCGGTTTACAGAAGCGGGGTTCAGGCCTTTCGACTCTGCTCTACGAGTAAGCGGAGTCGGACAGGATAGGCCTTCCGCACCCCAAGATAGCCCTACCATATACCTACTGAACACCTGCACTGTTACCCATATCGCCGACCGAAAGGCTCGGCATCTGCTGCGGCTAGCGCGACGGAGGTATCCAGAAGCCTTCATCATAGCCACGGGTTGCTTTCCCCAACGGTCACAAAAAGAGGTGGAGGCCTTAGGGATCGCTGACCTGGTGGCAGGCAACGACGCCAAACCACGATTGGTGGAGATGGTTCTAGAGGCTCTTGACGGCAGCAGGGGGCTCGAGGCCTACTGCCAACCCGCTCATGAGTCCGCCTTAGGCGGACACCCCGTATGGCAGGACCTGCCGCGACGGCGAGTCAGGACCTTTGTGAAAATCCAGGAAGGCTGCAACGACTACTGCTCCTATTGCATTATACCCAAGACCAGAGGACGCTCTCGTAGTATCCCTCCTGAGGAGATACTCTCCGAGGTGCAGCTAAGAGTAGATGAAGGTTATCAGGAGGTGGTGCTGACAGGTACCCAGTTGGGTGACTACGGCGAGGAGAAGACAGGGCGTGGCTGGGAAGGACGCCTCCAGGAGAGTCTAGACAGCCAGTGGCAGGACCATCTAGCGGACTTGATTGGAAGAATCCTCAAAGAGACGAATGTTCAGCGGCTTCGTATCTCATCCCTCCAGCCTCAGGACATTACTCCCAGCCTTCTAGAGCTTTGGGGTAGCGACAGACTTTGCCCCCACTTTCACATTCCCCTCCAAAGCGGCAGCGACGGAGTGCTTAATAGAATGCGCCGGCGGTATTCTAGGAAAATGTTCGCCTCTACCGTGGACAGACTTCGCGCAACCATACCCGATGTGTCCATAACTACGGACATCATCGTTGGCTTCCCCGGTGAGACCGATGAGGAGTTTCAGGAGAGCTACCGATTCTGTCAGGAGATGGCTTTCGCCGCCATCCACACCTTTCCCTACTCCAAACGGACCGGCACCTCAGCCGCCAGGATGGCTCAAGAGATAACAGATCCCATTAAAAAGGATCGGAGCGATATAATACTGGGACTAGCCCAGGAGAGCGCGTCCCGATTCCGAAGCGGTTTCCTGGGTAGAGTGTTACCTGTCCTTTGGGAGGAGAGGAAATCCGGGGCAACGTGCCCATCATGGAGCGGACTTACAGGAAACTACGTCCGTGTCCATGCGGATAGTCCCCAACCCCTTCTCGGCGAGATAACACCTACTGTAATGGATAGAGATGAGGGGCAGGCCATCTGGGGCAGGGTAGTGATGTGAATTCCTTTAACAAAGCTCTATCCATCTCCTTCCTATCCCTTCTATTGCTGAAGGGCGCAGCGGCGCTCATCCTGGTATGGCTCTTCCCCGGCGAGCTGATAGCCACCTTCAGGTTCCTTGCCGCCTTCGCCTCCAACAACCCAGTTCTCTTCAGAATGACCGTTACGGCAGTGGCCGGCTTGATATTCATGCTATCGTTGTTTATCCTGCTCGCTGAGTTCAGCGATGAGAACGAGGGACTGATAGAGGTCGCCACTGAGAGCGGCGTTACTCTCATGAGCTTGGAGGCAGTGAGGCAATACGTAGGGGAAGCGGCCATGAGCGTGGAGGAGGTAGAAGAGGCGGACTCTACCATTCAAGCCAAGGGGACAAGAGTGGACATCATATTGAGGGTCCGTTTAAGCAGCGACGGAAACCCCTCCCAAGCAGCCGACCACGTCCAAGAAGTCGTGAGAGAGCAGGTTAACAAGCTGGGCCTTAGCCTTGGAGAGTTAAAGGTTACTATACTGCCCACCTACCCGCACCAATCTCAGCCTCGGACCACGGCCAACTACAGAGAGAAGATCATAGTGCCTGGCTCCACGGTCGATAAGCGCTAACCCTCGCCCAGAACTCAGCCTCCAGCACATTACCCCCGCAATATCCGGGCTACTTCCAGCCCGCATCCTTAAGAGCTAGGACCAGAAGATGCTTCGACTAGGGGACGGAACCGGGGTTGGGCCACGTCCGGAGTGGTGTCCTCCCACGCAACCTGGACCTTCATACCTACCTGGATATCCTCGTTAGCACAGTCCACGAGATTGCTCACCAGCTTGACCTGGCCGCAATCATCCAACTGCACCACCACCACGTTGTAAGGGACTCGGTCTCTAGTGGCCGGATGAGGAGGATGGTGGACAATGACGGAGGTGTATACTTCGCCCACACCGATGGACTCCACCCACTCGTACTCGGAGGAATGGCAGTCATAGCACACCGGCACCGGGGGCATCCGAAAGACGCCGCATTTCGCGCATCGTTGCACCAGCAGGGTGTGCCGCTTGCATCCCTCCCAAAATCCCGCAGTGTCCTGATCCGGAGCGGGAAGGGGCATTCCATCAGAGAAGAAGTTTGGCATCGTGGTATCTCCTCGGTTACCAGATTACGGGCACCTTGGCACCAATCTTAGGATCCCTGGTGATTACAGGAGCACCCAAGAGCATAGCAGTTGCAGCAATAGTCCGATCGTGGAGCTCCAGGTCGCTGCCCAATAACATCATGTGCTCAAAAACTGGCCAATTAAGGCTCTGAATAAAGAATCCCTGTCCTCCATGTATAATAGCGACCACAGTACTCAAGTCCACGGGTGCTCTTCTTTTCTCCGCAATTACAAGTAGCTCTGCTAACACTATCGTTGGTATAACTATTTGATCAAGCCCGCGCTCCCCACGGGACACAATATCATAGGCTCTTTGGCTTAACATAGCGCTGCCAGTAAAGTACCAAACCAACGGGTGTGTGTCGCATATATAAAGCGCCATGTCACAAGTCCCGATCCGGAAAAAGCGACCGCTTTGCCTCCTGGATATCCTCCTCAGTAACATCTATACCCTTCCAGATCCCGTAGAGAGAACGATACTCGACATTCTCTTCACTCATTAAAAGCTTTTTGATGCTAATAATTTCCTCCTCTATAAACTCCAGATGTTTAAGAACTATTTTGGTCTTCTCCTCCATTTCCATGCTCCTGAAAAAGTTATAATATGGCCTATAGGGTGCTCCTGAGTTCCTGAGCAAAGCCTCCACGTACCGTCCGATGATGTCCGTCTCCAGGTTAACCGGCGCTCCCGGATTCTTCTTGACGAGATTGGTGTTTTCCTGGGTGTACTGGACAAGGGAGACGGTGAAGGTATCTCCATCTACCTTTACCACCGTGAGGCTGACGCCATCGATGGCTATAAACCCTTTGGGCACAATATACCTCATCAATTCCTTGGGGGCGCTGTAGGTGGCGATGACCGCATCGCCCTCCGGCGTAAGCGAGACAAGTCTCCCCACACCCTCCACATGCCCCTGAACGATACTACCGCCCAGCCGGTCGCCCACGGCGAGGGCCCGCTCTAGGTTTACGAGGTCTCCAGGCTTAAAATCGCCCAGACTGGTGACCCGCATAGTCTCCGGCATGAGGGATACAGAGAAGGAGCTGTCATCCAGGGATGTGACTGTGAGACACGCCCCGTTGACGGCGATGCTGTCCCCTAACTTGGCGCCCTCCAGCGCCTTCCGCGCGCTAATCACCAGGACTCCGCCGCCCAGAGATTTTACCGTGCCTAGCTCTTCGATGATGCCGGTGAACATACTCAGTTAATCAATTCGCTGAATCTTACCCGCGGGGTTGACGTACCCCTCCACCAGAACATCCTGCCCCAATCGCCTTACCTTCACCCGATCAAGCCTCGGGGCCTCAGCCATCCGCTCCACCCCCAGTCCAGCCACCGCTGGCACTGCCTTCTGGCCCCCGATAACTACCGGAGCGATGTAGGCCATCACTTTATCCGCCAGCCCCATATCGAAGATGGAACCCAGAAGAGCCCCGCCACCCTCGACCAGCACGCTAGTTATCTCCCTTCGCCCAAGATACCTGAACATCTCCTTCAGGTCAACGCCTCCCTCTGCCGAAGGGAATACAACGACCTCAACTCCCATATCTCTCAAGGCCTGGGCAGTGCCACCCTCTACATCGCCAGTGGTAGCTATTAACACCTTGCCGGGACCCTTAAGCACCTTTGCTGTCGGGGGCGTCCGACCCCGGCTGTCCACGATCACCCTCAGAGGCTGGCGCTGGGCTAGCCTGCCTCCAGGACGGGCGGTGAGCTGAGGATCGTCGGCCAGGACAGTGTTCACGCCCACCATGATCGCATCGACCTGGGCCCGCACCCTATGAGCGTGATCTCTGGCTCGCTCTCCGGTGATCCAGGAGGAGTCGCCGCTGCGGGTAGCTATCTTACCGTCCAGGCTGGAAGCGAACTTGGCGATGACCAGAGGAAGACCGGTGGTAATGTACTTGGCATGAGCCTCGATAAGCTCTATCGCCTTCCCCTCGCTCTCGCC
>JAENIT010000041.1 GCA_016844365.1 Dehalococcoidia bacterium | reverse complement strand
CCTTTGCTTCGAGTTTTATGCTAACCCTAAGTTACAGAGGACGGCGGGTGCTTTCAATCTTTACCCAATTTCACACTTAATAGTGTAGAACCAGTGAATTCATATCATTGACTTTGCGGCAGAAGTCCTGGGCTTTTGATGGCTTGTCATATCCTTGGATTTCTGAACGATAGTAATCCTCAGTAGAAGTGGATTACTTACTTCTCGCCCACTATCTTCAGCAGATCCTCGTAGCTGGATACCGCCTCTACGGTGCGCACAAACTCCCCTAACGAAGGGCTGCGACGCCTCAGCTCCGTGAGGTAGCCGCCGATGGGACTCACGGAAGAGGGGCTGCTTCCGTAGGTTCCGTGGAAGGCGAAGTAGGCCTGGTTTAGCCTGTGGATGCGGTAGCCGTTCAGGAGCAGGAACCGGCGTCGCTCCTCCATATACCGCTCCGCCTCGTCCACCTTCCCCTCGGCCAGAAGCTGGTCCACCGTCAGCCTGGTTTCCCTCATCTCCTTCCGAAAGTCGAACCGCTCCGTCCGGCTTTCCCCGCTCGGAGCCCTGGTGTCGCCGCTGGCTGGTGTTGGTTCCCGACGCGCCAGGTCCCGGTAAAGCTTCTCTCCGATCTCGTTACCCACGATGTCGGCCACCGTCTCGTTTACGATGCGCATCTCCGGGCTTCGGTAATAGTTCGTGCCGAGAGGTCGAAAGAAGAGGTAGCCGTGAAGCCACTCGTGGACTATGGTGGACAGGGCGGATCTAAGGGACGCCTCCTCGGGGATTATCGTCGGGTAGGTGGAGTACCCGCCGACGGTCTCCACCAGGGCCGACCATCCCAGAGTCTCGGCCTGGGCCTCGATGGCCGTTACCTCTTCATCTCTCAAGCCCGGACGAAGGATGATGAGCTTCTCCAGGCTGATTTTCTCTCTAGGCGAGATCACATATACGCTGGGAGGGACGACAAACTGAAACTCCACAGGCGGGAACAGATACCGGAGGTCAAGTCCGAAGGGTAAGGTGTCCAGTCCCTCAGCGCGCAGCGCCTCAGAGGCCCGCTCCTTCAGGATCTGTTCCACGGAGTCGTTCAACCTCTGACGCTCTATTATCTTGACGCTCAGGTCATCTTCTGGCCGCGCGCCGCTAGTCGCATCTTCTCTGATCTGCGCCGAGGCTTTCTCCCGCTCTCGAGCGAATTTCAAGGTGATGATCTCTCGCCTCAGCTCCTCAGCCCAAACAAGAGGCCCGGTAAAGGATTGGAAGGCCAGGTCGAGGAGTTGCTGTGTCTCCCATTTGACTGCGCTGAAGGTGTATGGGGACGCGATCCGTTCGACGTCAGGTTTGCCGATCCCGTACTCGTCGCTCACCACGAAGGCCAGGGAGGCCAGCATCAGTAGTAGTAGTCCCCTCGTGTTTTTGTTGCCCATTAGAACACCCCTCTAGATGAGCATAACACACGGAACTGTGCAGGCTCAAAAGCGAGCCTGTTTATTACGGCCGTTCCCTGAGGTTCTCGAAGGGACGGCTTAATAAACTGTCCTTTTGTTCTGGGGGTTTGACTGAGAGTGTATAGGTTACTTAGAATGGTGGTAGGTAGAGAATTATCTATCAGTCCCCATAGCTTTTTGGACAACTTTAGACAACGGTCTGACCGTTATCACCACACCCATGCCCCACACCCGATCGGTGAGCATATCTATCTATATGGGGGTGGGTTCCTGCTACGAGTCCCCGGAGGTGGCTGGTGTCTCCCACTTTGTAGAGCACCTCTGCTTCAAGGGCACCCAGCGGAGACCAACCGCCCTAGAGATATCAGAAACCATAGACCGTGTGGGCGGCTATCTAAACGGCGCTACCGAGCGGGAGTTCACCGTGTATTGGAGCAAGGTGGCGCGTCCCCACTTCGCTCTGGCCATGGACCTGCTTCTAGATATGATCCATAACTCTCGCTTTGACCCTGAGGAAATAGATAAAGAACGGAAGGTGATTATAGAGGAGCTGAACATGCTCCAGGACTCTCCAGGCGACTTGGTGAGCCTAATTATTGATCAGGTGATGTGGCCAGACCATCCCCTGGGGAGAGATGTGGCAGGATCCAGGGAGACTGTGGGCTCCCTAAATAGAGAGCAGCTCTTCGGCCACCTGGAGCGGCACTACGTGCCAGCCAAGACGGTAGTGAGCGTATCAGGGGCGGTTAGTCACGAGGAGGTGCTGGAAGCCATCGCCTCTGTGGAAAAGAGCTGGCGGCCTAATAACCCCCTTCAGGGGAAGGGCCTGCCCTCGTATGCTTTGGCTCCAGCAGTAGCCAACGGCGTCAAAGTAAGTGTAGAGCGAAGGAGCACGGAACAAGCCCACTTCTGCTTGGGCATGAAGGGCCTGCCCCTGCTCCATCCGGACCGCTACGCGCTGGACATGCTCAACGTGATCCTGGGCGAGGGAATGAGCAGTCGTCTGTTTATGGAAGTGAGGGAACGTCGGGGGCTGGCCTATGACGTTCACAGCTACGTGAGCCACTTTCAGGGCGATGGCGCTTTGACCGTTTACGCGGGAGTGGCCCCCAAGGTTATAAATGAGGCGATTTCGGCAGTGCTGGAGCAGGTAGCCCTACTACGGGATGGGGTTTCAGAGGAGGAACTGTCTAAAGTTAGGGAGATGACCAAGGGAACTTTGCTGCTCCGAATGGAGGACAGCCGCAGCGTATCGGCTTGGGCGGGGGCTCAGCAGCTTCTTACCAACAGAATACGCACCGTAGATGAGGTGGTGTCCCTGCTCGACCTAATAACCGTCGAAGACGTGAACCGGGTAGCCCGAGAGCAGTTATTGGCGGAGAAGTGGCGGCTGGCAGTTGTGGGGCCATACCGCAGTCTCAAGAGGTTCGAGACCCTATTGCGAACGTAACCTCTTAGTCAGCCCTTAAAATGCCGGTGGATGGCCGTCCCTGCGGCATTCTCAGTACGAGTTTTCGCTAGCCCTCAATTTCGGCGATGAGTCTGTCTATGAGTTCTATCTTGGCTTGGGCTTCCAGGGGGACAATGGCCTCCCTGGCTTGGAGCAGGTGCTCCTTGGCCTCATTGTTAAGGCCCATGATCATTAGGAACTGCCGTAGCACAGGTGGCTCCACCCGATCTCGAAGGCCTCCTCAGCCTCTTCCAGACTCTCTACCGCCTTCTTGAACTCGGCCTCTGATTCATCCATCCTCCCCTGCCGTTCCAGCACCAGGGCCAGAACAAGACGGGTAGTGCCCTGGGAGTAGGGGTCCTCTTCGGCCACTACATCTCTGCCTAGAAGAGCGTACTTCTCGGCCTCAGCCACGTCTCCGGAGCCCAGGTAAGCCTGCCCGATTACTCTGTAAACCTCGGGTAGAGCGCCCTTCTGGTTGTGGGCCAAGCAGAGCCCCTCAGAGTCTTTGAGGATCTCTGCGGCCCGATCCCAGTTGCTAGATTCCACCTCTACCTGGCCCAGGAGCAGCATACATCGGATACGGATGGGCGCTTCTCCAACGCCACCGGTCAAGGTGATGCCCCTCTCTGCGTAGAGCCTAGCCTCATCCAGTTCTCCTCGCTCTAGATTCATCAACCCTAGATTGAAGGAGGCTGAGGTCATGGCGCGCCTGTCACCCAGCTCTTCGAATATGTCTATGGCCTCTTCTATGGAGGTGGCGGCGACTCTGAGGTGGCCCACCATGTGGTCAGCCCTGCCGAGCATGAGAAGGCTGGTTGCAGCGCCTCTACGGTCTCCCAGACCTCGATAGATATTGACGGCCTGCTCTATGTAGCCCCGAGCCTCCTCCGCTTTGCCCAGATACACGCACGCAGTTCCCAAAAGGGTTAGTCCCCTGGCCTCCACCCACTGGCTATGAGCCTGACGGCTCAGCTCAATGGCCTCTAGGGACATCTCCTCAAACTCTCCTAGTTTGGCCTGGTCGGAGAAGATCTCTCCCAGGACCAGAAGAGCCTGGGCTTGGCCCGCAGAATCGCCAGCTCTGGCGTATATCTCTACGGCGTGCCTGGTGTTCTCCTCAGCGGTTTCAAGCTCACCCTTAATTCGCAGAATCTTCCCCTTTTGATAGAGAGCCGAGGCCTCAAGGGTAAGTAGACCGGCAGTTTCTGCTCCGGTTATAACTTTTTCCAAGTCTTCAAGGGCTGAATCGTATCGTGATAGGGGCTCCAGCGACTGGGCTCTGGCCAGCAACACCTGAAGCTCCCGCAGCTCTAGTGGTTCTCCATTCATTTCTTTCGGAGCGCCCTCCTCTCTTTGAAGATCGATTATCAATTCTAATGCCCTATTGTAGCGGGAAAGGGCGTCCTGGTTGGATTGCCGCACTCTGGCTCGCTCCCCAGCCTCCCACAGATAGTGGATAGCCCTAGTTACGGATGTGTAATCGCTGTCCAGGGCGGCCATCTCTACATTTGCCGCCTGGCCGTAGTGGTGGGCCAGCATCTCGATAAACTCCTGGAGGCGATCGCCCACCTTGAGCTCCAGCCAACTGCCAGTCCTCAGGTGCTCCCGACTGCGCCGGGACCTGGTCATCCCGTTGTAGGTCACATCTCTAATGATGGTGTTGTGGAAGGCGTATTCCACGTCTCCCTCGAAGGAGGAACCCGACTTTTGTTTTATAAGCTCGTTAGCAGAGAGGTCCTCCATAGCAGAGGCTTCTTGCCCCAAAGCTGGCGACGGGTAAGCTATGGCGCTCTCCCAAAAGTCGATGCCCACCACCGAAGCCCGTTGTAGGATGGTCTTCTCTATAAGGTCAAGCTGATCGACACGAGCAGCCACCGTGGCTTGAATAGTATCGGGAATCTTTAGCTCTTCGTCTATCTCTGATAGTATCCAGCCGCCAGGGCCACGAACCAAGGCCTTTCTCTCCAGGAATATCCTCAGTATCTCCTCAATGAAGAATGGCACGCCTCCGGCCCTCTGGACGATTCCCTCTTTGAAGCGCTTGGACAAGCGGTTGGGGGAGAGGAGATTGTCCAGGAACTGCACCCCTTCCTCTGGAGTCAGGGGTGTTAGATGTAAGATGCTCTGGTGGGAGGTTATCTCCTCCCAGTCAGGCACGCGCTCTAGAAGCTCTGGCCTACTAATACATATTATCAGAATGGGAGCGTCTTCAGTAAGGGTGGTGACCAGATGGCGGATAAAGTCCAGGATCACATCGTCGGCCCAGTGGACATCCTCAAAGGTTATTACCAAGGGGGCCAGGCTGGCCCACTTTCGGAAGAAATGTCTCCAGGCCCAGAAAAGCTCGTCTTTCAGGTTGGCTGGGTTAATGTTGGCGAGGGTGCTTTCGGGGTACGACACACCTATGGCATACGCCAACCTGTGGGCCACCTGCCGGGCCTCCTCTTCCACCGCCTCTTGAGAGTCAGTGAGCCCTTCCGCGGCGGCGCTGTTGATAAGGACGTCCTGCACACCTCTCAGCAGCTGCTCCCTAACTACGTCCAGGGAGTCGCTCTCCTTTACACCAAAAGCTCCCTTCACTATTTCGCCCAGGGGGTAGTAGGTGATACCTTGGCCGTAGGGTAGGGAGCGACCTTTGGCCCACTGGAAAGTAGGTTGATTTTCCACCAGATGGTTCTCAAACTCGCCCAGCAGCCGGGACTTGCCCATGCCTGGCATCCCCAGTATGGTAACGAGGTGAGGACGCTTTTCGGAGTGAACTTCATCGGCGGCGGCTATAAGTTTTTGGACATCGTCCAGCCGCCCCACCATAGCGGACTCAAGACCGGCAATACCACGTCGCTGCCCTCGCTCGGTTTTGACCCCCTCCACCTCGAAGACCGCCAAGGGCTCTACCTTCCCTTTGACGGTTATGGGCTCCAGGGTTGTATATTCTACCAGGTGTTTGGTCAGATCGTAGGTCGTCTGTCCCACCATCACCCGTCCGACTGTGGCGTTGCTCTCGAAGCGGGATGCGGTGTTGACCACGTCTCCCATAACTGTGTAGTCTTTCTCCCGCCCTGCGCCTACCTTTCCGGCTATTACCTCGCCGGTGTTCACTCCTATGCGCATCCTCAGGGTAAAGCCCCGTCGCCGTTCCAGGTCGGCGCTAAACTTGGTCAGAGCCTCCTGCATGCCCACGGCGGCAAGGACAGCCCTCTCAGCATCGTCTTCATGGACGGTGTGGGCGCCCCAGGTCGCCATGATAAGGTCGCCCTCGAACTTGTCTACTACACCTTCGTACTTGTCCACCTGGTCGGCCAGCATCTTGAGGCACCGGTCCATGATAGCCTTCATATCCTCGGAGTCCAGTTTTTCAGACATAGCTGTGAACCCAGAGACATCGCCGAAGAGAATCGTCACCATCTTCCGCTCGTCCTCTTGGGTAGGGACTATGGTAGGTTCTAGCACGGAAGCTTGGACGGTAGCGCTGGGAGCTTCTGGAGCTTTGGGCCTGGTTAGCTGCTCAGCCAGGATCTCGGATCTAGATGGGGCTACAGCCTCCTGAGGCGCACCGCTATCTTCAACTTGTGGCGCCCGGATAATTTCGATTGTGGGGGCGCTAGGCGGCTCCATGGTGCCAACCCCGGGCGGAGCCTGGTTGAAGACCTCTACCACTGTTTGGGGCGTTGGCTCTGGGACGGAAGCAGCTACCTGGGGGCTGCTTTGAGTTGGGGCCCCGGCGATAGGCTGTGGTGATTCAGGCGCCGGTTGAGACTGTGGCGCAGCCTCTGTCTGGGGTGGCCCGCTTGTGGCGGGCGGGGCCGCCGCTGATGGAGTGGCAGCCCTGGGCGCTTCCTGCTGTGGCCATGAAGGCGGTGGCTCTGGAACTCGCGGGGCGGGCTGGGCCGCTTGCTGGATGGGCGCTGCAGTCGGCGATGGCGCGGGGGGTCTCTGTGTCACCGGAACGGGAGCGGAGATCGGCGCCCCAACGGGCGACCCGCACCCATTGCAGAACATGGCTCCTTGTATGACGGCGGTCCCGCACTGGCTGCACCTCAGCTCCAGACGAGCGCCACAACCCTGGCAGAACTTGGCCCCTGGTGGAGTTATAATCCCACACTGGAAACAGTTAGCCTCCAGCCTAGTCCCACACTCTTGACAGAACCTGGCGCCGGGCAGGGTAGTAACGGAGCAGAGGGGACACCTTAGCTCCTGCTTGGACCCGCACTGGTGGCAGAACTTGGTGCCCGCGGCAGTAGCGGCGCTGCAGTAGGGACACCTAGCCTCCAGCCGGACAGAGCATTCTTGACAGAATTTGGCTCCCGGCCGGTTTTCAGTTTTACATACCGGGCATAACATAGAGGCCGTCTCAAGGGGCCCTGGACAACTTAACCCCTTTAATTATATCCAAGCTTCAGTCTTGTTGCCAATCCTCTTTACAATAAAACACTGAAGCTCCTGGATAGTTGCGCACTTTACTAAATTATGGAGCCCCCGGTCAATCCTCCGAGGCCAAGATCGGTCTGGTCTTAGCGCTCGAAGACGGTAGTGCCCCTCAAACCACGGATCAGGCGGAGCTTTTGGATCTCTACAGTACCGCCGGGGTGGCCCATAACTATAGCGTCCCTGGTGAAGAGCTCGGCCTCGCCCTTTAGAGCGCCCCACTTCTGGTCGTCCGTGATGGCGGCCGGGCCTATAGCGCTCAGCATCGACCGAGCGATTTTGGGGCCAAGGAGCTTCCGATTCATGCTCAGTTGCTGCCCATCATACC
>JAENIT010000216.1 GCA_016844365.1 Dehalococcoidia bacterium | reverse complement strand
ATCCAGAGCCAAAGTTGCAGTCTTCTAAATCCACCCTTCCCTGGAAGGTCGCCTCCCGCATGTAGGTCCCAGCCCGCTCATGGAAGATTGCTTCGCGAAAGGAAACCCAGACTCCCTGATGAAAGATTGCACCTTCGAAGTAAGCCCCGGCCCCTTGGTAGAAGGTGGCGCGTGAAAAGTAGGCTCTGGCCTCCTGACTGAAGATGGTTTGCCAGAATTCGGCCCTGGCCCTTTGTTGGAAAGTGGCGTCCGAGAAGTCGGGCCAAGCCTCCCCGTGGAAGGTGGCGTCCGAGAAGTAGACCCCAGCCCCTTGCTGGAAGGTGGCGTTCCGGAAATCAACGGGCTCAGTAAACTCCGCACCCTGAAAAATCAGCCCATATTCCTTGGGGAAGACGCAGCCCCGGTAGTCGTGCTGATCGGCTCGCGCTTCCAGGGTAGAGCTAAAAGCGGCGTGGCCCTTATCGGGGCTGGGGCAGTGGAGGATGCAACGGCCGCAGGCGTCGGGGTCGCCCTCGTAGGTGGTTAAGGGGCATCCTTCGTAAGAGCATTGGGGCTCTTAGCTCCTCTTGCCGTGTTGTAGCGCTGAGGGGCGCCAACAAGCTCGCCTCCTGCGAAGTATGAAAATGTCCTCCCGCCCTTCGACAGGCTCAGGGCGAACGGTTATTTTCCGTTCGTGGCGAGAGGCAGGACAAACCACCACACGTGACCGGCAGTGTCGGCACCATTCGTGGTTGCGGCCAGCGCGGGACGCCGAAGGACTTTGCTAGGCGTTATGGAACAGGTTCAGGGCCGAGCCGCGACGGAACCATTCTAGCTGCGATGTGCCGAAGGAGTGGTCTAGCAGGAGCGTCTCAGTTGTTCCGTCCGCGTGGTGGACGGTGCACGTGACCGGTTTGCTCTCGGATAAGTCTCCCAGCCCCACGAGGCTGACACGGTCCTGCTCCTGGATTCGGTCGTAATCTGCCGGGTTCTGGAAGGTCAAGGCCAGCAGGCCCTGCTTCTTCAGGTTGGACTCGTGAATGCGCGCGAAGCTTCGGGCGATGACTGCCACCCCGCCCAGGAGACGCGGCGACAGCGCGGCGTGCTCACGGCTGCTGCCCTCGCCGTAGTTGTGGTCGCCGATGACCACCCACTTGACCCCCTGGGACTTGTAGTACCGGGCGATCTTGGAGATCGTCTGACCGGTCTCTTCAGTGAGGATGTTCTTCCCCTTGCCGGTCTCGCCGGTGAACGCGTTGGTCGCCCCCAGGAACATGTTGTCGCTGAACTTGTCCAGGTGTCCCCGCAGACTGAGCCAGGGGCCCGCGGGAGAGATGTGGTCTGTAGTGGTCTTACCCTTGGTCTTGACGAGGACGGGCATGTCCAAGAAGTCCCCGCCATCCCAGGCGGGCCAGGGCTCCATCAGTTGCAGCCTCTCGCTATTGGGGTCCACCCCCAACTTGATGCCAGCGCCATCCTCGGGCGGCGACGTATAGGCGGACAGGCCGAGCTCGAACTGGCGCGCGGGCACCTCGGGCGCTAGCTGGGGAGGGTTAAGCTTGAACGGCCTCCCGTCCGCCGAGGTAAGCGAATCCGTGAGCGGGTTGAAGGATAGCCTCCCAGCCATGGCCATGGCAGTTACGATCTCTGGGCTGGCGATGAAGTTCATGGTGGTGGGCTGACCGTCGTTGCGCATGGGGAAGTTGCGGTTGTACGAGGTTAAGATGGTATTGGTCACTCCAACGGTCTCCTGAGACCGTCGCCACTGCCCTATGCAGGGACCGCAGGCGTTCGCGAGCACGACAGCGTTGATGTCCTTCAGAGACTGCATCTGGCCGTCTCGCTCGATGGTGGCGCGCACCTGTTCCGAGCCGGGGGTGGCCAGAAACTCGACAGCCGCCTTGATGCCGTGAGCCTTCGCCTGCTCCGCAACGTCCGCGGCGCGGCTCATGTCTTCGTAGGAAGAGTTGGTGCAGCTACCGATCAGGGCGGAGGAGATCTCATCAACAAATCCGTTGTTGGGATCGCGTACCTCGGCGGCGAGCCTAGATATGGGGCGCGCTCTATCAGGAGAGTGAGGCCCTACCACGTGCGGCTCCAGCTTGGACAGGTCGATCACCACAACGCGTTCATAGAACCGCTCGGGATGAGCCTCAACCTCTTCGTCCGGCTCCAGCAGGTGCTTGTACCGCTCGGCCAGAGGCACGAGGTTACCTTTGCCCGTAGCCCTCAGGTACGCGGACATCCGGTCATCGAAGGGGAACATCGACGTTGTGGCCCCTAACTCGGCTCCCATGTTGGTGATAGTGGCCTTCCCCGTGGCGCTGATGGTCCTGGCTCCTGGCCCTATGTACTCAACGATGGCATTGGTGCCGCCGGACACAGTGAGCTCGCCCGCCACGTAGAGAATGACGTCCTTCGGCGCGGTCCACCCGCTCATCTGACCGGTTAGATACACCGCTATGTGCCTTGGGTAGAGCACCTCCCAGGGCAGTCCCGCCATCACTTCTACGGCGTCTGCGCCGCCGACCCCTACAGAGCATGCTCCGAGGCCGCCGGCGTTGGGTGTATGGTGGGCCCAAAAAGCCCACGCCATATTTCGCTGAGGCCGAGCGTAGGAAGTCGTAGACCTCCTTGTTCTCCACAAGAGACTCGCTGAGATCAGTCGCTCCCTCGACCCTGGCCTGAATCAAGTGGTCACAGTGGACCGTGGTTGGCACCGCGACGGTGTTCCGGTGCGTCTGCATGAACTGGAGCATGGCCGTCTGCCCGAGCACGTCCTGCAGGACAACTCGGTCGGGACGGGCGAGCAGGTAGCTCTTGCCTGGTTCCATTTCCTGGCGCTCCGGGTCATCCAGGTGGCCCAGCAACACCTTGTCTGCCAGGGTCAGGGGACGGCCCAGACGACGGCGGACAACCTCAAGAGTGCGCTCCATAGCCTGGTAGACCCCGGCTGCCATTTCGGGCGTCGATTCTATGGTGATCATGTTAGACGATATCCCCCATATCAAATTCAGGCATCTCTGTACCCGGTACGAGTTAGTGACCAAATATTACCCTGAACCAATTAGACTGTCAACCAGACTGTCCATCACCACGGGCAGCAGTAGATTAGACACGTTAGAGAGGCGTATTGCATCACGTCAATAGAAACTGTTATCAAGACTCTCGGTCCCCCCACAACAGCGCGTTGACCCTGATAGACCGCCTCTGCTATACTCCTGTCGTATCTTTAGCGCTCCGTTAGTGTTTATGATATTGTAGCTAGACCAAGAACGGCGGAGCGCTCTAAGGGTGGCTCTAGTTGATCGAATCCGATGAAGTCTTGGTAGAGATGGCAAAGAGTGAGCCAGATGCCTTCGGCCAACTCTATAATAAGTATGTCGCCAGGATTTATAGCTATATTTATTACCGTACTGGAGATGTCTCTGAAGCGGAAGACCTGACAGAGAAGGTATTCTTCCAGGCGCTAACCCATATAGCTAGATACAATAACAAGGGTGTCCCTTTTTCAGCGTGGCTTTACAGAATAGCTCATAACCTAGTGGCCAACTGGCATCGGGACCGCAGCCGTCACCCCGTGACTCCGCTTGAGGGAGTGTCTTTGAGCGCTGGAGAGGAGAACGGGCTGGAGGAGGCCGAGGAGAGGACAGTAGTCCATAAAGCTGTAGCGACTCTTCCACCGGAGAGGCAGCATCTGTTGCTCCTCAAGTTTGTTCAGGACCTACCCAATGCTGAGATCGGGAGGATAATGGGGAAAAGCGAAGGGGCAATAAAGGCGCTCCTTCATAGAACCTTAAAGACCCTAAGAGAGGAGATAAACATAACTAGAGATGGACACGGAAGCGTATAATCGTTCTGACCAAGAGTTAGACCCTGAGTTGGCGCCCTTCGCGGGATACCTAAAGGGCTATTTCCCTATGCTAGAGCCATCGCCAGAGTTCAGTTACTCACTGCGTACCCGTCTGGTTATGGCGGCAGAGGAACGGTTGTCTCACGGGGAACCTCATTGGACCAAGGGGATAATTTTCAAGGGAGTTGTAGCTAGCGCCGCGGCCCTGTCCGTGGCAGGAGCTGGAGCAGCGTACCTGGTGTGGAAGAACCAAGTAATCCGGCCAACGTATCATCACAACTCTGGTCCACGCGGCAGCAAAAGTCGGAGAACGCAAGAGGAGCCTCGCTACCCTATAAAGGCGTATACCAAAGGTTACCGATTTTAAAAGAAGGACCATATTCGACTACTTTATGGAAACTACAGTTAGAACAACTACCCTTGCTGATGTAATAGTCCCGAGGGGGGGTATCCTCCAGAACGCCCTGGTAAGGGACGTAATACTGATCCTAGCTTTTAGCTGGTTCGTTGCTCTCTGCGCGCAGATCAGGGTTCCTCTGCCCTTTACGCCAGTACCCATTACAGGCCAGACGTTGGGAGTGCTTTTAACTGGCGCAGTTCTAGGGAGCAAGCGAGGAGGACTTAGCCTGCTGGTCTACGCGGCCCAGGGGGCTATTGGGCTTCACGTGTTCACTCCTGGAACCACCTGGGGTATGTCTAGGATTATGGGCCCCAGCGGAGGCTATATAATCGGCTTTGTGATTGCAGCTTTCGTCATCGGATGGCTGGCGGAGCGAGGCTGGGACCGCCGCCATGTGGCCGCCGCCATGCTTATCGGAAACGTTGCCGTGTATGTTCCGGGTCTTCTGTGGCTGGCCCGCTTTCTACCTGCGGACGGAAACGTC
>JAENIT010000040.1 GCA_016844365.1 Dehalococcoidia bacterium | reverse complement strand
AAGGCACGTTGCGATCAACATACTTGATCTCGTCGCACAGGTCCTCCCCATCCAGGTCGGAGTCCAGCATGAAGTTAAGCTGGCTGCTCACTCCCGTGGCGGGAAGTCCCCCCGCCAGCTCTCCTATCTGGGCTCGCCCCATGGTCACCATGCGCACCAGGTTCTCTATGGGGTTCTTGGTGATCGAGACTGGGGGAGCGCTGGCTTCCACCAGATCGTCCTGCTCGTCGTAGAGTTTGCCGCCGTACCATGTCCAGATGCAGTCGGTGCGGGTGGTGTCGTAGTCGTCGAAATCGCTGTACTCAGGGATGAGGGACTGTTTCCTCTCTCCCAGAGTTACGTGCTTGGCCTGATCGAAGAAGGTACGGTGGCTGGAGGGGAGCAAGTCTTTAAGGGTAACAACCCGCTCTCCATCGATTATCTTGAACTCGTCTTCCCAGCCGATTATTCTGCTCATTTGAGTTTAGTGGGGGATTAAATACCAGATTTATAAGGAGCCAGAGCGGCTCCTTATTTTTAGCGACTATTGGGGCTACTGTTCTCTGGACAAAAGAGCCGTCTCCAAAAGAAAGGCGTCTTGGGTTAAGTCGTTCTGGCCTCAGCCAACTCTTGAGGGGAGGAGGACTCCGGCAGGGGCTCCGTGAATAGCTTTTTCAGATCCTCCCCCTCTACAGTCTCGTTCTTGATGAGGTACTGGGCTACGTGGTCGAGACGGGACCGATTGGCGGTGAGGATGCCCGTGGCCTTAGCATAGGAGTCCTCCACTAGCTTTAGAACCTCAGAGTCGATCTCCTCGGCCACCTTCTCGCTATAGTTGCGCTGCTCGGAGATCTCTCGGCCCAGGAAAATAAGCTCTTCCCTACGGCCAAAGGTACGGGGACCCAGCTTTTCGCTCATTCCGTACTCGGTAACCATCTGTCTAGCCAGCTTGGTGGCCCGCTCTATATCGTTGCCGGGGCCTGTAGTGGTCTCCCCCAGGAGCAACTCTTCAGCGGCCATGCCCCCCAGGAATGTGACCAGAGTATCTTTGAACTGGGATTTGGTCCACAGGTGCCTGTCCTCGTCCGGGAGAAAGCGTGTGTACCCGCCCATCATTCCCCGAGCCACAATAGATATCTTATGCACGTTATCGGCGTTGGGGAGCATGTAGCCTGCAAGAGCGTGGCCGGCTTCATGGAAGGCGGTGATCATCTTCTCTTTGGGGCTGATAATGCGGCTCTTTCGCTCTGGCCCGGCTATGACCCTATCCACGGCCTCCTCCAGATCCAGGAGGCTTATGCTCTTTTTATTCATTCTCGCGGCCATAATGGCGCCCTCGTTGATGAGATTTGCCAGATCAGCGCCACTCAATCCGGCTGTCTGCTTGGCAAGGATCTCCAGGTCCACCTCGGGATCCAGGGGTTTGCCCTTGGCATGCACGTTCAGGATGGCTAGTCGCCCTTGAATATCCGGGCGATCCAGGACCACCTGACGGTCGAAGCGCCCCGGTCTCAAGAGGGCTGGATCCAGAACGTCGGGGCGGTTGGTGGCCGCCACCACGATGACGTTAGTGTTAGTATCAAATCCGTCCATCTCCACAAGGATCTGGTTCAGGGTCTGCTCTCGCTCGTCGTGGCTACCGCCCAGGCCCGCGCCCCTCTGCCGACCTACGGCGTCTATCTCGTCTACGAATACTATGCAGGGCGCGTTACGCTTTGCCTGATCGAAGAGGTCCCGAACTCTTGAAGCGCCTACTCCGACAAACATCTCCACGAACTCGCTGCCGCTGATAGAGAAGAAGGGCACCCCGGCTTCCCCGGCGACAGCCCTGGCTAAGAGGGTCTTCCCAGTGCCTGGAGGCCCCATTAGGAGGACGCCCTTGGGTATCCTGGCTCCCAGAGCAGCGAATTTCTCCGGGTACTTGAGGAACTCTACAACCTCCTGGAGCTCCTGTTTGGCCTCCTCCACTCCCGCCACGTCGGAAAAGGTGACGGTGGATTTGTTACCGGTGAACATTCGGGCCCGACTCTTGCCGAAGCTTAGAGCCTGGTTGTTGGTCCCTTGGGCCTGGCGCATCATGAAGATGAGGATCGCGCCAAAAAATATGAGGGGTAGGAAGTTTACAAACAGGCTCAGTAAGCTGCCGACCTGACTGGGCTCTCTTACTACCACTGTGACTCCTTCAGCTCCAGTGGGAATTCCGGCCTTTGTCAGAATGTCTAGCATACTGGCGCCGACCTCTTTTCTGGAGTGGAGTTGCTCTCCGCCCACAGTCTGGGCTATAAGATTATCCCCCTGCACCTCAATCTTTTTTACCTGCCCGCTTCTGGCCATATCCATAATGGCGCTTATCTCCGTCTCCTTCCCTGAGGACCTGGGGGGAAACAGAGTGAAGAATATGGCAGCTACCGCCACAAGGAGGAGGAGGTAAACAAAGCTATTTCTTAACCATCGGGAATCCATATAACCCTCCTAGCGCCCTGCTAAAACAGCGCACCTCAGGATTTAGTATACCAAATAAGTGATCTGAAAGGAAACATAGTGCGCACCCTCTCCCTCCCCCTTCTAGGGGGAGGCTAGGAGGGGGTCAGCTCTGCTCTAACGCTCGACCCGCCCCTAGCCCCTCCCTTGTAAGGAGGGGAATGGCTAGCGGAGGGTTGAATATATATGCGTCCTGTGCTAAATTCTAGGCATTGCAACTACCGAGGGAGGATGGAAAGGAGTGATTATGGGGAATCAGGCGTTAGAGGGAATAAAACTGGTAGACCTGAGTACAGGTATAGCTGGCCCTTACGGTTCCAAGCTCTTCGCTGACTTCGGCGCGGAGGTGATAAAGGTCGAGGACCCCAAGGGTGGCGACCCCTGTCGCTACTGGGGGCCTTTCTTCCAGGACGATCCTCATCCCGAGAAGAGCGGTCTTTTTCTCCACCTTAACACCAACAAGAAGGGCATAACCTTAAACGTAGAGTCTGAGTTCGGCAAGAAAGTAATCAAGGAGCTTGTCAGGGATGCGGATATTCTTATAGAGAGCTATGGCCCTGGCGTTATAAACTCATTGGGTTTGGGATACAGCGAGTTGGAGAAGATTAATCCTAGATTGGTAATGGTCTCCATCTCCAACTTTGGGCCCAGCGGGCCCTATAAGGACTACAAGGGCACAGAGATAACCATGTTCGCCATGTGCGGGCGCATGTTCATCACGGGCCATCCAGACAAAGAGCCGCTCAAGCTAGGAGGCACCGCCACCACCGGACTGGTTGGTAACGCAGTGGCTGCAGCGGCCATGTCGGCCTACTTTGGAGCCCAAATTCATGGTACAGGCCAGGAGGTGGAGGTGTCCGTGCTTCAGGCCCTCCTGGGCGCTGTGGACAACCGTCTCATCTCCTACGAGTACGATGGCGAGATACCCAAGCGGGAGGGGGGCCGGAGAGAGGGTACCTACCCTTCCGGCTTCTACTTCGCTAACGACGGCTATGTGCAGGTGGCCGGAGGCGGCACACGCCGCTGGCCCAGGGTGGCTGTGATGCTAGACATGCCGGAGCTTACCAATGACCCTCGGTTCGCCACTGCCCAGGCGCGCCAGGAGAACCACGGGGACTTCGACGCCTTATTCTACCCCTGGATTATAGAGCGCAGCAAGTACGAGATTGTGCGCAAGGCTCAGGATGCCAGGATGTTCGCCGCCCCGGTCCTGAACATGGGAGAGTTGGTGGAAGACGAGCACTATAACAAGCACCGCCAGTTCTTCGTAGAGATCGACCACCCAGTGGTGGGCAAGGTTCGGTATACGGGAGCCCCCGCTAAAATGACGGAGAGCCCCTGGCAGGTTCCGCGCCACGCTCCCCTCTTTGGAGAGCACAACGAGGAGATTTACTGTGAGCGCTTGGGTTACTCCCCGGAAGACCTCAGCAAACTAAGGGAGCAAGGCTCTATTTAAGAGGAGGTTTGTCATGGCAAAGTTGCCCCTTGAAGGCATAAGGGTAATCAACGGTGGCGATATCTGGGCGACTCCCTACGGCTGTACGCTACTCGCGGATATGGGCGCCGAGGTCATCAGGGTGGAGAATACCCGCCGCATGAGCAATCGAGGACAGAGCCTCCGTCCCCCGCCTGACACGCCGGGGTATCCGAACAAAGACCCTGGGGAGCGCCCCTGGGAGCGTTCCGGCACCTTCAATATGATCAACCGTAACCAGAAGGGCGTCACTATAGACATAACCCAGCCAGAGGGGAGGGACCTCTACAAACTCCTGGTTAAAGCGAGCGACGTTTTGGTGGAGAACTTCGCCTTTGGGGTAATAGAGCGCATGGGCCTTGGTTACAACGTTCTCAAGGAGGTGAATCCTCAGCTTATCATGATCTCCATGCCCCTCTTCGGCAATAGCGGCCCCTACGCCGGCTATCGGGGTATGGGATCCACCGCCGACCCCCTCATGGGCCACACTTCTATTCGAATGTATGAGGATAACGATCCCGGACAGATCGGCCAAACAGTCCACTCCGACGCGGTATCCGCCTGCCTGGTGGTCTTCCTCTCCCTGGCGGCCATCCACTACCGAAGGCGCACCGGGAAGGGACAGTGGATAGACTTCGGCCAGGCCGAGGGGTTTATCCCTACGCTTGGAGAGGCTATCATGGACTACACCATGAACGGCAGGATAGCCGAGTCCCACGGGAACCGCCACACCTCGTGGGCGCCTCACAACGCCTACCAGTGCCAGGGAGTTGACCGCTGGGTCACCATAGTATGCACCAACGATGAGGAGTGGCGCGCTCTAGTAGATGTAATGGGCAGACCCGCCTGGGCTTTTGAGGAGAGGTTCAACGACTCCCTGAAACGGTGGAACAACCAGAAGGAGCTGGACGATCTCATCACAGCGTGGACTAAAGAGCGGGAGCACTATGAGGTTTTCCATATGCTTCAGAAGGCTGGCGTGCCCGCGGGCCCGGTGCTGGACTTCAAGGAAGTGTATGAGGACCCCCACATTCAGCAAATGGGCTTCTTCGAAACGGTCACCCGAGCGTGGACGGGCACTCACAGTTACCCCGGTATGCAGTGGAAGCTCCTCACGACACCCAACCACATACGAATTCCGACCCCAACTTTGGGCGAGCATAACGATTACGTGTTTGGGGAGATCATGGGCCTTACCAAGAAGCAACTGGCCGAGCTAGAGGAGAAAGACGTCATCGGCACCACTTATCTGGAGGGCGCTGACCAGACCTAAGTTAAAGATAGGGTCAGAGCTTAGCTGAGACTTAAAGGCAGCACATCTCGATGCCCCTCGGAGGCTTAAGTTAAGCCCGGGGGGCATAACGTTTCCAGGTAATTTGTCGTAGCTTTCCCTGGTCTCAGGCCATGGGTTATAATCCATCTCGCCAGAGGCGAGTCTTCGACAGAGCCGTTGTGATGAGGGCCATGAAAGCTGTAGTAGTTATGCCCACCTATAATGAGGCCTCCAACCTGCCGATGATGGTGCAGGGGCTGCTCGCTTTGGGTCTGGACGGGCTCCACCTCTTGGTAGTAGACGACAGTTCTCCCGACGGCACTGGCGAGATTGCTGATGATATGGCGGCGGCGCACCCCGGCTTCATGGATGTCATCCATCGTTCCGGGAAGCAGGGACTGGGAACAGCCTATGTGGCCGGGTTTCGCTGGGCCTTAGCGGCTGGAGCCGACTATATCATAGAGATGGACGCGGACTTCTCCCACCCCCTTGAGGCTCTGTCCCGTTTTATGGAGGCTATCCAGCGCTGTGACGTGGTGGTGGGATCCAGGTACGCCTCCGGGGGCGGTGTCGACCCTCGGTGGAGCTGGCGCAGGAAGCTCCTTAGCCGGTTAGGCAACCTGTACGCTCAGTGGGTGACGGGTCTGGATGTGCAAGACGTAACTGCGGGGTTCAAGTGCTTCCGTCGAGAGGTGCTTGAGAGACTGGACCTGAGCCGAGTCCGCAGTAACGGCTACGCCTTCCAGGTGGAGATGGCCTACGCTTGCCATAAGAAAGGCTTCAGGGTCAGAGAGGTCCCTATTCAATTCTTAGACCGTACCTACGGAAGCTCCAAGATGTCCCTGGCCATTGTATGGGAAGCCCTGTGGCGAGTGTGGGAGATCAGGC
>JAENIT010000215.1 GCA_016844365.1 Dehalococcoidia bacterium | reverse complement strand
CGACCGACAGGTCGAAGGTGTTGTCCATAGCGTTCTATAGTCAAGAACGCGCGTACTCTTATTTTGTAACAGTTCGCCTCCGCAAGTCTGAACAGTTACAGTGAATACAAAATGTTGACAAACCTAATTATGGATGCTATACTCCTCTGGCAAGTAGAGATTACTCTTGCGCCTCTAGCTACCACTCTTGTAACTCTTTCTAAGCTCAATAGTTATAGCCGACAAAATTCCCCCTCATATACACGGAGCCCCATTGAACCTAGCAGAATTAGAAATCAAAACGCGCGAAGAGCTTATGGATATCGCCAAGGAGCTTGGCCTCTCAGGGCACAGCACCCTGAAGAAACAAGACTTGGTGATGCGGCTTCTTCAGGCCCAGACTGAACAGCAAGGCCACATCTTTAGCGGCGGCGTCCTGGAGATAGTAGACGACGGTTACGGCTTCCTCAGGGGAGAGAGCCTCCTCCCAGGACTAAATGACATGTACGTCTCAATGTCCCAGATCCGTAGATTTGGCCTCCGAACCGGCGACACGGTGACGGGGCAAGTCCGACCTCCAAAGGATGGGGAGAAGTATTACGGCCTCCTAAGAGTCGAGGCGGTAAACGGGCTAGACCCAGAGGTGGCCAAAAGGCGCCCCTACTTTCAAACCTTCACCCCCATATTCCCCAATCGCCTGATAAATATTGAGACAACTCCGGACAACCTCTCGACGAGGATGCTTATGCTCGTGTCGCCCATTGGGCGCGGACAGAGAGGGCTCATAGTCTCTCCCCCCAAAGCGGGGAAGACCACCGTTCTTAAGCAGATTGCCAATGGTGTTACTGTCAACTACAGAGACCTCCACCTGATAGTGGTGCTAATCGGCGAGCGACCCGAAGAGGTCACCGACATGAAGCGATCGGTCAAAGGGGAGGTTATAAGCTCAACCTTTGACGAGCCGATTGAAGAGCAGGTCAGAGTCGCAGAGATGGCCCTGGACAAGGCCAAACGGTTAGTGGAGTGCGGTCAGGATGTGATGATCCTGTTGGACAGCATCACCAGACTCTCCCGGGCTTACAACCTCTCCATGCCCACCAGTGGCAGGACCCTTTCAGGAGGTATAGACCCAGCAGCCCTCTATCCCCCGAAGCGCTTCTTTGGCGCCGCTCGGAACACAGAAGAGGGAGGAAGCCTCACCATAATAGCTACCTGCCTCATAGATACCGGTAGCCGAATGGACGATGTCATCTACGAGGAGTTCAAGGGCACCGGAAACTGGGAGCTGCACCTGGAGCGGAGGCTGGCCGAGCGGCGGATCTGGCCGGCTATCGATATTCCACGCAGCGGCACCAGAAGAGAGGAACTGCTACTTGACGAATACACCCTAAATCGTGTATATCTACTCAGAAGAATGGTGGCTATGGGCAGCAACAATCCCCAGAGCAGTTCGGAGTTAACCGAGCGGGTTCTGGAGCGATTGGCCAAGACCAGCAGCAACGCTGAGTTTCTAGCCGCTCTAAATCGGGAGGCATGATATTAAAACAGCAAACGGAGGCCAGAGCAGTCGCGACACAGGAATATCCAGGGCAGCTTTCCAGGTTTACGTCTCACGCCTTCATCTTGGTCCTGGTTTTTACCGCCGTCGTCTTATTAAACCCCCTCAATGGCCTGAAGAGCTCTGGGAGACTGCATCTCACGACCCCGCTATACCCGTCGGGCTTACAGATGCTTTCTGTAGACACATACCTTTGGCGGCTACGATGGCCCCTACCGCCTACTACCGAAGGGTCGGGCGCTGATAGTATGGCAGCGCTGCTTGCCCCTGCACCCTCCATAGACACCCATCTCCAGTGGATCAGCGCTGCCCTCCTTCAAGGTCAAGGACCCGACTCCGCTGCAATATCGGAAACCACTCCAGGACAAGACAATGCCATAGCTTCAGCCGCCGTCCCCACTGAGGGCACTACCGCCCCAAAGGTTCGAGCGGAGGTGGTAGCATACCAGATAGCGGGAGGGGACACTCTTTCCGGCATAGCTGCTCGATTTGGGGTGAGTCAGGAAACACTATTGTGGTCTAATGACATCGCCGACCCCGACCGACTCAAGGCTGGCCAGAAGCTGGATATCCTCCCCGTCTCTGGCGTGAAGCACAAGGTGGAGTCTGGGGACACCCTGGAGGATATCGCCAGGGTATACAAAGTGGACGCTAAAACAATCAGAGAATTCCCCCTGAACAAGCTCTCCAACCCCAACGTAGTCCCCACTGATAGGGAGTTGATAATTCCCGGTGGGGTTAAGCCCCCCAAGCGGGTCGCTGTGGCCTCAGCTCCGGTGGCACCGGCCGTAGTTGCGGCAGTTCCAGCGCAAAAAACTAGTGAAACGGCAAGTTCCAGCGCAGGTCAAATGCTACAATGGCCCACCTACGGGCCAATCTATCAATACTTCCGCGCTGGCCACCAAGCTATTGATATCTCCCCCAGCTACGGCACCCCCGTCTACGCAGCGGAGGCGGGAACGGTAACCGCCGTCAACTGGTGGCAGTGGGGCCTGGGCTACCACGTAATTGTAGACCACGGAAATGGGTTTACCAGCACCTACGCTCACCTGTCCCAGATGTCGGTTCAGCCCGGCCAGGTGGTGCAACGCGGCGCTTCGGTAGGGAAGGTTGGCACCACAGGAATAGCGACGGGGCCCCATCTGCACTTTGTCCTAACCTACAACGACACCCCTGTAGACCCCTTAAAGTACCTACCCCGTTAGAGCAAATATTACCCTCTGGCTTCCAGAACCACAACTTGGCTCTCCTGCGGTAATGAAGACCGGGTTACGTTGAGCCTTGGCTGGGCTGTTGTCTCCTCCAGTCCCATCTCCTTGAGGAAGTCTGCGAGTGGGAGCAGATCAGGACGAGCCCGCTCCGTTCGATAGTGCATAGGGATCACTATCTTGGGCTCCAGCAGCCCTATAGTCTCCGCCGCGGATGTTACGTTCAGAGTAGTGATCCCTCCTACTGGAATCATCAGCACGTCCACTTTGCTCAGTTCCTGGATCTGAGAAGAGGAGGGCACATGCCCCAAATCGCCTAGGTGGCAGATGGACAGGTCCTCCAACTGGATAAGGTAGATGGTATTGCCACCCAAGGTCTGGCCGCTCTGGGCATCGTGGTAGGTCTGAATACCCATAATAAGGGCTCCAGATATCTCGTACTCCCCGGGACCTTGAAGAACCTTGGGTGGGCCTTCCACGCCAGCGGCGTTGTTGTGTCCGGGGTGCTGGTGGCTGATTGTAACTATATCTGCCGTTTGGCGGCCAAGAGAGTAGCCCAAAGAGGTTTGATAGGGGTCGGTGATAATAGTGGCTTCTCTACCTCGAAGGCGGAAGCAGGAGTGACCAAGCCAGAGGATTTCCAAGGAGTATACCCTACAGCCTCGTCACTCGCCTCGATAGCGCCGGACGAGAGCCCAGGCCGAGGGGAGGACTATGGAGGCTAGGTAAAGCTTGGTGAGATCGCCAGGTATAAATGGTATTAGCCCAGCGGTCCAGACGTTTCCGTCCGCAGGTAGAAAGCGGGCCAGCCACAGAAGACCCGGAACATACACGGCAACGTTTCCGATAAGCATGGCGGCGGCCACATGGCGGCG
>JAENIT010000214.1 GCA_016844365.1 Dehalococcoidia bacterium | reverse complement strand
GGGGATTATCCATCCCACCATCAACCTAGCTAACCCTGATCCCGAGTGCGACCTGGACTACGTGCCTAATATAGCGCGCCGCGCTCAGGTGAACGCCGCCCTCACCAACTCCTTTGGGTTTGGCGGCCATAACTCCACCCTTATCTTCCGTCGGTATCAATATTAGATCCGGCGACTTGCCAGCCGACTTCTTTACCAGTGGGCCATTGGTCCCGATAGGGTCGGGACGGCTGCGTTATCTTTATTACGTAGGCGCAGGTCTCCATAGGCGACTCGCCGTGGCGAGTTGTCCCTAGCCGTTCGTCCTGAGTTCACGACGAAGCCTGCGCCGATTGAGACAATCGGCGCTACGGGGTAAACTTCACCCGGTTGCCCACACGTAGTCGCTAGAGGAAACGGAATGGCGAAGATGCGATGGCGACTTAAGCCGCGTGTGCCCCATCACATTGTAGAGGCCAGGGGCGAGCTATCCCCTATTCTCGTCCAGTTGCTCTACAACAGAGGGATCATCGGTCTGCACGACGCGCAGGCCTTCCTGTCTGGCGATTCCAGGCTGAGCGGTGATCCTTTCTTGTTGCCCGACATGGCGAAGGCGGTGGAGCGGATCCTGCAGGCCATCGCCCACGACGAGGAGATGGCCGTTTACGGAGACTTTGACGGCGACGGAATAACAGCCACAGTGCTCCTGGTTAAGGCTATCTCCGCTCTGGGCGGCAGGGTGCGGCCCTATATACCCAACAGATTCACCGAGGGTTACGGAGTGAATCAGGACGCCCTGGCCTCCCTGAGGGCCGATGGCGTTGCTCTGGTGATAACCGTGGACTGCGGCACTAGCTCCCTGGGGGAGTTGCTTTTCGCTCAGGAAATAGGCCTCGACGTGGTGGTTACTGACCATCACTCTATCCACGAGGGCCTCCCTCCCGCGGTCGCGGTCGTCAATTTGCAACGGAGTGACCACTCCTACCCCTTCAGAGATCTTTGTGGCGTGGGGACGGCGTTCAAGCTATCTCAGGCCCTGCGCGAGGCCTCAGGAGGGAGCCCCTATTGCGATGACGATTTCCTGGACCTGGTGGCCATAGGCACGGTAACGGATGTGGTTCCTCTTACTGGCGAGAATCGCTATCTGGTCAAAGCTGGTTTGGGGGTGATGAACTCCAGCCCCAGGTTGGGCCTGAGAGCCCTCGTGGAGAGGGCGGGACTGACTCCCGGGAAGTTAGATGCCTCCCATATTGGCTACTCCTTGGGTCCCCGCATCAACGCCATGGGGCGCTTGGACCACGCCCTGGTCAGTTACCAACTCCTCTCCACCGACTCTCCTGAGGAGGCCGCCGAGCTGGCGGCGGTCTTGGACGAAAAGAACCGCGAGCGGCAGCGTCTCACTCAGGATGCCCAGGAGATGGCCCTACAGCAGGTATCGGCTGAGGGCGCCTCGGTATCTATCCTCATAACAGCCTCTCCTGACTACCATTCGGGAGTGGTGGGTATCGTGGCAAGCAAGCTCGTGGAGGCGTGGTACCGGCCGGCGGTGGTGATCGAAGTAGGGCCCGAGGTCAGCCGGGGAAGCTGCCGCAGCATCCCCGAGTTTGACATCGCTGGAGCCCTGGCGGAGTGTCACCACCTTTTCCTTCGCTACGGCGGCCACCCCAAAGCCGCAGGATTCACTATCCCCACCGAGAATATTCCCGCTCTCCGTGAGGGCTTGACGGCTATAGCCGAGCGAGAGTTGGGCGATCTTGATCTAGCTTCTAGCCTCGACATAGATGCTGAGATGCCCCTGTCTGCGGCGGCGTGAGGCTGGTGGAGCATCGCCTTTTTGGAGAGGGAGACAGGCACCTCAGACTCAAGCTCCGAGACGGTGGGGCCGTCTGGGAGGCGGTGGCCTTCGGCATGGGAGACAGGGTAGGGGAGCTTGCTCCCAGGCTTGATCTGGTCTACTCCGTCGGCGTCGATGGCTGGGGTGGGAACAACCTCCTCCAGCTCAGTGTGAAGGACTTCTCTCCATCGGTCGCATCCCGATAATCTCCCGAACTGCTAGCGTATATGGCCTCGCTGAGATATGCTTGCCTTCTCTTTGTGCTTCTCCCGATCCTCGCATTCGGGGCATCATGCGTTCCCAAGTCAAGCAGCCCTCCCACGCCTTCTACCCTAGAGGATACTCCTACTCCTCCAGTGCGATCTGTGGGAGAGATGGTAAGGGTCGTGAGGGTCATAGACGGGGATACCATTGAGGTGCAACTGCCATCTGGCGCTACGGAACGGGTCAGGTACATCGGCATAGACACGCCGGAGCGAGGCGAGTGCTACTACGCCGAGGCTACCGCTAGGAATCAGCAGTTGGCTATGGGGAAAGAGGTGCGGTTGGAGAGAGATATAACAGACAGGGAGAAGTTTGGGCGCTTGCTGCGGTACGTTTATGTGGGGGATACGCTTGTCGAGGCCAAGCTGGTAGAGGAGGGGTACGCGAAGGCTAAGGCGTACCCTCCGGACACGAAGCACCAATCTTTACTAGTGCGGTTACAGCAGGAGGCCCAAGCTGGACGCCGGGGCTTGTGGGGAGCCTGCGCTCCAGCGCCCTCAATCTCTGTGGGAGGCGTTCAGATTGTGTGCATCTTCTACGATGGCCGGGTACCGAGGACGGAGGCTGATGAGTACGTGGAGATCAGGAATCATGGGCCCCAGGAAGCGGACTTGAAGGGCTGGGTACTAGCGGATACCTCTGGAGGCCCCTCCTTCGCCTTTCCATCGTATAGCCTGGGGCCTGGCTCAGCGCTCAGAGTCTACACCAACGAAGCGCATCCCCAGTGGGGCGGCTTCAGCTTCGGGCGTAGCGGGGCCATCTGGAACAACACGAGACCCGAGACGGCGGTGCTCTACAACACCCAGGGCCATGAGGTGTCCAGGAGGAGCTATCCGCCAGGGTGTGAGGAATGAAAAGAGAGGAAATTCCGCAGCAAATCCTTACCCACCACGGTCATAATGGACTCAGGATGGAATTGCACCCCCTCCACCGGGAATTCCTTGTGGCGTACCCCCATGATGACCCCACTCTCGCTCCAGGCCGTCACCTCCAGAGAGTCGGGGACTGTGTCCGGCATGATGGCTAAGGAGTGGTAGCGGATGGCCTCGAAGGGATTGGGGAGGCCGGCGAAGACCCCCTTCCCGTCGTGGCGGATCATGGAGGTCTTGCCGTGCTTGATCTCCCCCGCGCGGTCCACCACTCCGCCGTAGGTGTAGCCGATGCACTGGTGGCCCAGACACACCCCCAGGATCGGTAGCTGAGACCCGTAGCGACGGATGACGTCGTTGGAGATGCCTGCCTCCTTGGGGGTGCACGGCCCAGGGGAGATGACTATCCGCTCCGGCTTTAGGCGCTCGATGTCCTCCAGGGTGATCTGGTCGTTGCGGTAGACGGCCACCTCCTGGCCCAGCTCACACAGGTACTGGTACAGGTTATAGGTGAAGCTGTCGTAATTGTCTATGAGTAGTAGCATGACGGCTAGACCTCCAACTTTTCATGCTGAGCAACGGCGGTTGTAGGGGCGTATTGCAATACGCCCCTACGTGGGCCTGGGATTCTTCACTTCGCCTTCGATACAAGCCTAGGTTAAGGGTCAGGATGACAGAATTTTGCAAGAACTTAGTTCTCATATTCCTCTATCGCCCTGTGGGAGCTCTGGCCTATCGTCCTCCCCCTAAAGTCGATAGCGAGCCTATGGCTGGTGTGTCCAGATAGCGGAAAAGCTCCGACTCCGAGGAGAGGACCACGGTGGTGTTGGTCTTCAGGAACTCCTTGTAGGCGTCCAGGCTCCTGAGAAAGGTGTAGAACTCGGGGTCCTGCTCCAGGGCCTCGGCGTAAATTCTTATGG
>JAENIT010000039.1 GCA_016844365.1 Dehalococcoidia bacterium | reverse complement strand
ACCAGTGATGCGGGCTCTGCGAGAGGCGGAGGAGGCGGCAATGCAGGTTATGAATAACTCTCAGTCTGTGGAGTTGACTCCCCAAAATGCCTATGTTCGGAGGCTCCAGCACCAGCTAGCTCAGCGGTACAACCTCGTGTCTCGAAGTATGGGGCAGGAACCGCAACGTAGGGTCACTATCCACCCCCAGCAGGAGGCCGACGACTGGTAGGAGAACATGACAGAGCCCCGTTTGCTGAGGCTCCTCCAGGGGAAGAAGAAGGCCGCGGGGGCCTTTTTATCGTCTTTGAGGGGGTAGATGGCGCTGGCAAGTCTACCCAAGCCGAGGCTCTAAGAAAAACTCTCCAGAAAGAGGGGCGCGACGCGCTTATAATCCACGAGCCTGGGGGCACCCTTCTGGGAGATACCGTTGGCGATCTGCTGAAGCATTCCCGACAGATTCCTATCAGTCCCCTGGCGGAGGTATTCCTGTTCGCAGCCTCGCGGGCGCAGATGGTAGCTGAGGTGCTGCGCCCTGCTTTGAAGAGGGGCCAGATAGTCATTTGCGATCGCTTTACAGCCTCTACGGAGGCCTACCAAGGCTATGGGCGAGGAGTCAACCGACAGGCTTTGGCTCTGGCTACAGAGATTGCTAGCAGTGGTCTTATTCCCGACCTGTGGGTGCTTCTGGATGTCGATGCGAGAGCCGGACTAGGCCGCAAGCGGGATACTCTGGGACTGGATAGGTTTGAGAATGAGGAGGAGGCCTTTTACACCAAGGTTAGGGAGGGATACCTTAAAATCGCCGCGGAGGATCCTGAGCGGTGGCTTATAATCGATGGAGCCCTCCCTGCAGGCCGTGTAGAAAAATTCGTTCTGGAAAAGGTGAAAATCCTATTGACTACAGGTAATAAGTAGGTTAGTATATCGTTTCTTAAGGGCAGGATCCAGGGGGTTCCTTGAGTATAATTAAAGGTCATCCTTATCTAGCGGCCTGGGCGGGCACTGCGGTGGCTATGGTTGCCATGCTGTTGGTGGCGGCTCAGGGCGTAGAGCTACTGCCCCGGCAATTAGGTGCGCTCGTCGTCAGTACCATCCTGCTGGCCGGCCTGTGCGTATGGATTATAAGCTGGGAGAGCAGTGGAGAAGCAGTTGAATCGGAGTCTGAAAAGGAGAGGGAGTAGCAGCAGTTTTTGTTGCGAGAAAATACCATGGTACTTTATGAAGAGAAGGCTAGACTGAGGCGACAGAAGGCAGAATTGGCGATAAACTTGGCTATGCAAAGTCGCTGGGAGGAGGCCGTAAAGGTCAACCAGGGCATTCTGGAGCTCTATCCCAACGATGTGGATGCTTTCAACCGTCTGGGCAAGGCGCTAACTGAGATGGGCAAATATCGCGAGGCTCTTGAGTCCTATAAGAACAGCCTTGGGCTGGAGCCGGGCAACGCCATCGCCCGGAAAAATATCGACCGTCTATCGGGGATGGGTAACACAACGACCAGCCCTGAGAGTCAAAGGAGCAGGGTAGATCCTGGTCTCTTCATCGAAGAGACGGGGAAGACCACAGTGGCCACCCTTCAAAACACTGCCCCGAAGGATATTCTCGCCAGGGTTACCGCCGGAGACCAGGTTAATATCAAGGTCAAGGGGCGCAGCCTGGTGGTTGAGACCGAGCGCGAGGACTACATAGGCCAGATAGAGCCTAAACTAGGTCTTAGACTCATCAAGCTTCTGGAGGCGGGCAACCGTTACTCCGCGGCAATAACCAGCCTGGACAGCTCTGGTGTCAAGGTAATAGTCAGGGAGATATTCCAGTCCCCCACCATGGCAGGGCGTCCCTCCTTCCCCGTTAAGGCGGCGAGCGGCTTCCGGTCTTACGTCAGGGACGGGGTCATCAAGCGTGCGGTGGATGAGGATTTTGATGGTCTGGAAGATGATGAGTCGACCGACGAGTCTGAGGAGGATGCCTACGGATTCCGTGAAGAGAAGGGCTACTTCGATGAGCGGGGTACCTCGGAAGATGATGAGGACACAGAGGAGTAGCTAGCTTTACCCGTAAAATTAGTTCTACCCCTCTACCCTCTTGTAAACTGAGGATATGTAATACAAGTTGGCCATGACCCATAGGGGCGCCCGCTGCGTGTGAATATTATCAATGTGGTTTGCCTCTATACGTAGTGCCGATTGTCCCCAATCGGCACTGGGGGGGGTGAGACATCCGCCCCTACCGGGGCTATTATCAGAGTAGGGCCTCTCCGCGCACGGAGTCCGCCCCGCTTTGCGGGATCCCGCAAGGCGGGACAAGGCGGACAAGTAACGGGTTCCCCGGCCTTTATAGCAGACTCACGGGGTCCACATCTATTATCCACCCCGACGGAACCCGCACCTCGCTCAGGAGGGAACGGGCCTCTTGTCCCATCAGCACAATCTGCCACCGGTAGCGCCCCCGTATTCGGGTGATGTAGGGTGGCGCTGGACCTATGATGGACAGGTCCGCCAAGCCTGCAGCCCTTCGCCTCTCATCAAGGAGGACGTACAGGCGGTCCGCCTCCTGCTGGGCCCGCTGAAGGTTGGTGTGGGAGAACAGGAGCCTTATGATGCTGCTGTAAGGGGGGAAGCGGTGCTCACCCCTAAAACGCATCTCCCGATGGTAGAACTCGGTGTAGTCCTGTCGGGCGGCTGCGGCGATGGAGTAGTGTTCCGGGTTGTAGGTCTGGAGTATCACCTGTCCCTCCTGGTGGCCGCGGCCCGCTCTGCCAGCGACCTGGGTAAGGAGCTGAAAGGTGCGCTCTGCGGCCCGGAAGTCTGGGATGTGCAGATTGACATCGGCATTCACCACCCCAACTAGGGTGACCAGGGGGATGTCCAGCCCTTTGGCGATCATCTGAGTCCCCACTAGGATGTCGGCCCGGTGGCTCAGGAACTCCTCCAAAACCTTCTCGTGGGAGCGGCGGCCCCTGGTCACGTCCCGGTCCCATCTGAGGACACGGGCTTCGGGGAACTCTTTCACTGCCTCCGCGACGACTCTTTCGGTCCCTACTCCCAGAAATCGGATGCGGAGACTATCGCAGGTAGGGCACACCTCAGGAGCGGGTCTTCTGTTGTTACACGTATGGCAAATGAGTTCCTCGCTGGCGGAGTGGTAGGTAAGGGGGGTGTCGCAGCGGCGGCATCGGGCCACGTATCCGCAGTCGCGGCACTGGACAAAGGTGGCGTTGCCGCGGCGGTTTATAAACAGGATGATCTGCTCCCCTTGGGCTAGAGCGCGTTCCGTGGCGGCCCTTAGTGCCCGGCTGAAGATGCTGCGGTTGCCATCCTTCAGCTCCTGGCGCAGGTCTACCACAGTACACTGGGGCAGACTGGAGTAGGTCTCTCCGGAAGGAGTCGCGGTCGGGTTATCGCCGTTTTGGGCGATGGATATGCGCTGGGGAAGCTCAAGGATACGGAGTTCCCCGTCGAGGGATCTGGTGTAGGTTCCCAGGTCCGGAGTGGCGCTGCCCAGCACCACCACTGCACCCGTCAGCTCCGCGAGCTTGAGGGCCGCCTCCCTGGCGTGGTACCGGGGCGAGGGCTCCTGTTGCTTGTAGGTCCCCTCGTGCTCCTCGTCGATGACTATAAGCCCCAGGTTCGGCTGGGGAGCGAAGAGGGCGCTCCTGGAGCCGATGGCCACGTGGAACTCCCCCTCTCTGATGCGCCACCATTCGTCGAATAGCTCTCCCATAGAGAGGCCACTGTGGAGGAGGGCGACTCGGCTGGGGAAGCGGGAGTAGAAGCGCTGGACCGTCTGAGGGGTTAGGGATATCTCCGGCACCAGCACAATGCCGCTCTTGCCGAGGGCAACGGCCTGGGCAAGAGCCCTCAGATACACCTCCGTCTTTCCGCTCCCCGTAACGCCGTGGAGCAGGAAGGACTGGGGTGGTGTTGAATCTGATGTAGAACTCCGACCGCCCTGGCACCAGTAAAGCAGAGATTTTTCGATGCTTTTGTAGGCGGCCTCCTGGTCTGAGGTCAGTTGCGGGGGCGTGACAGGAGAGTAAACCTGATGGGCCAGGGGGTCCCGCACCACCCGAATCTCTCGCACCTCCACCAGGCCCAGTCGCTCCAGGGATTTTACCGTGGGGCCAGAAGGCCCCAGCCTTCGGTTAAGCTCCGACATGGCGATGACAGGCCCATGGGAGCGCAGTATCTCAAGGAGGGCTGATTGTCGCTGCCCTCGTAAGGGTGGCGGTGGTGTCGTTCCCAGGACAAGGCTCACGATGCGCTCCAGCTTGGGGCGCACTCGGGGGCTTGCGATGGCCGTGGCTTTTTCCACTAGCCCACGTCTCAGGAGCAGGTCAACTATAACCCCAGCCCGGGCCTCCTTAAGCTCCGTCTTCATCTCCTCAAGATCGACCCGGCCCTTGCGCCTTATGTGCCCCAGCAGCTCTCTCTGGCGAGAGTTGAGAGAGGCCTCGGCGCTCGCTGACGGGTTGTCTCGTGGCATAACAATCGTAAGGACGCGCTGTTCCCAGCTTGGGGGCATCATGGTAGAGGCGCAGTCGAAGAGAGGGGCGATGTAGTAGTCGCTGATCCAGCGAGCGAACTCTAGCTGCCAGGGCCAGAGGATGGGACTATCACCTATGACCCCAACTATATCCCTGGTTTCCATGACCTGGGGCTCATTGGTTAGATCAAAGACTATGCCCTGAAGAAGGCGACTGCCAAAGGGGACCCACACGGCCTGGCCTGGGGACAGAGACATACCCTTGGGGATAGAGTAGCTGAAAGCGCCCCGCTGAGGCGTGGGGGCGTTGACGGCTATCTCCGCGTACTCAGGGGTTCCCACGGTACAGCAAGGTTGGCCTTAGGCCGGTAGTGTTAGGTCTGCCCTCGTGGAGTCCGACGCTCCCGGAGGCGGGCGGCGCGTCCGGTCAGGTTCCTCAAGTAGTAGAGCTTGGCCCGGCGCACCTGGCCGTGGCGCATCACTTCTACTTTATCCACCCGAGGGGAGTTGAAGAAGAAGGTGCGCTCCACGCCAACCCCGTGGGCGATGCGCCGCACGGTGAAGTTAGAGCTGGGGCCTCCCTTCCTGATCCGAATGACTGTACCCTCGAACACCTGGATACGCTCTCGGGTGCCCTCAATAACCTTAGAGCTCACCTTCACGGTGTCTACGGGCAGGAGCTCGGGGATGTTGGGATTGGGTTCGTAACCGATTAAGTCATCTAGTCTCATAGGATAACCATACCTTATTATGAATTATTGATATTTCGACGAGCTAACTACAAGTAGTTGGACAAGCCTGTCCTGATCCTTCCCTGGAAGGACGAGAGGCTAACTACATGGCTTCTGAAACCAGGACTAGCTTTCGCTCCTCCTCTGTCAGGTCGGCCTGGGCCAAGAGGTCCGGACGCCTCTCCAGGGTGCGAAGAAGAGCCTGTTGTCTCCGCCATCGGGCGATCTCCCCGTGGTTGCCAGAAAGGAGCATCTGGGGCACATCCCACCCTCGGAACACCGGGGGACGAGTGTACTGGGGGTACTCCAGAAGGCCCTCGCTGAAAGACTCCTCCGCGCTGGATGCAGGGGAGCCCAGGGCCCCGGATACCAGGCGGGCTACTGCATCCACCACCACCATCGCGGGCAACTCGCCGCCGGTGAGGATGTAGTCGCCGATGCTGATCTGGTCCGTGGCCAGACGCGCCACCACCCGCTCGTCCACTCCCTCATAGTGACCACAGATGAGCACCAGCCGGGGGTGGCTCGCCAGCTCCAGAGCCACCCGATGGTTGAACAGCCGACCCTGGGGAGTCAAAAGGACAATCGGAGGCATTCCCTCTCGATCCTCTAGGTTGTCTTCTACAGTCCGGCCTATGATTGCCTCCACCGCGGCGAAGATGGGCTCTGGCTTCATCACCATGCCAGCGCCGCCGCCGTAGGGGGAGTCGTCCACAACGTGATGCTTGTCCGAGGTGTAGTCCCGGATGTTATGGAGCCTTATGTCCAGGAGGCCGCTGTCGACAGCCCGCTTGAGGATACTCTCCTCGAATGGCCCTCGGAACATACCTGGGAATAGGGTTAGAATATCTATGCGCATAAATGACTCTGGCTCTACTTTTTATGACGGGGCATGCTCAGTAACTCTACCCCTGACCATCTCCACCGCGTGGGACAGCGCGGGCAGCACCGCCTCCAAGGACTCCTGCACCCCCTTGGGGCTGCCGG
>JAENIT010000038.1 GCA_016844365.1 Dehalococcoidia bacterium | reverse complement strand
GCCTCTTTGAACTGTCGCATAGGAATGAATAGCACTTCTTCCTCTTTCTCTTGATGCTTTGGCATTCTAGTGGTGCTCCTCTACTGCGCGTCGGAGTATTGCAGCAACTTGACCATAAAAGAACCCTTCCAGTGCATGTAAATTATGGTGCTCGATGTCCTCCCAATCGCCCAGTTTGCTAGTCCAATGACCATTTGGTTTCTGACGAGCAGCGTGTGAAATCTGGATGCCATCCTTTAGATATATGGCAACCTTCTCATAGCCATCTTCAAAATCAGCACTTTCACACTCTTGGAACCCTTGACTCCCGAAAGCACAGATAGCACTTGGGAGTGTTAATCCATATTGTGTACAACCTGGAGGCCAGTACCAACGAGACTGAGGTTCCCATCTTTTGTCATTGACATTCGCAGCCCATGCGAAGCAATTATACTCTTCCGTAGCTTCGCTCTTCTTCTCATACTCGCTACGGTTCAGATTGGGGAAGAGGCCCTCTTGGGCACGGGTGAGATAGGCAGACATGGTGGAGAGTTATTACCCTTAGTCTATCAAGCCTTGTTCACGTCCCCACTGGAGCCACGCAACCTTCATGCGTCTCACATCACCTTCATCCTCTGCCCGTACAGGTGAGACACCATCATTGATAGCTTCCAACGCTTGATACCACAGACCACCCCTGGTTTTGAGATCTCTGAGAATATATGGGAGCATTGACCTACCTCTAGCAATTATTTGTAGATAGGCCGGGTGCGATATTTTTTGAATCTCAAGAGAGTACATCCCTGTTTCTTCGTGCCACTGATTTGCTAGACGGTTGAATCTATCCTGTAGGGACTCAATAGCTTGCCCAGTATAGGCTTGGCTACTGCGTGGCCGGACCCCGAACCAATCAACCACCCTTGTAAGGACCTTATGATTAAAGTAGTCGACAGAGGGCATTGTAGGTAATGAAGGACCTGTGATTGTGGGGAAGGGGGTGCTCGCCTGTATGTTGGACGGATCGTCCGCCAAGTAGGCCTCCGCGTTGTATCGCACCCACTGTGCGTAGGGATCATGCCGTCCATGAGGGGAGGTGAGCGCGGACGGACTCCAACCCCACAGACGTTTTTCCACTACCTTTTCATGCTGGTCGGGCATGACTTGCCCTGGATATGGCTTTATCTTCGTAGGAGTCACTGTGTAGCCCCTTCCTTTATAGAGAGCACCTGCTCGGTGAGGGATTGACCATAATCAATGGCCGTCTCCAATATATTTTCGCTTAACACCAGTTCACGGTAAGATAACCCAAGCCGTGCCATCTGTGTTGAATACCCGGAGCCCTCTAACTGATCTTAACTCACTTGCAACCGCAACTGGTAATTCAAAAGGCAAATTCATAAGAGGGGTTGCCACATCCAATGGGTAAGACCATGCAAGATTACAGTCGAAGCCGAGTGTCCGCGAAAACATTGGGGCGAGCACTTGGCGAATCTCACTGTGTCTCTCCTCACTGAGTAATTTCCTGGACGCTGAGCGGGCACGCCCTGTGAACAGGGTAAGGATGAGACGATCCTCA
Source organism: Dehalococcoidia bacterium (assembly GCA_016844365.1). The sequence goes on along the minus strand of JAENIT010000038.1, from coordinate 9,009 downwards.
TCCTTCTCTCGGTCTGTGAAAATCCCTAGGTCATATCGCCTGTAGCCTGTTTGTGCCTTTGTTGCCCATTCGAAGGTCAATAGCCGTTTGCTTAACGACTTCTTACCTAGCCCACTCAAGGCATTGTTGATCTCCTCCAATAACGAAGGCGGATAGACCAAATGGCCGTGAAGTAGCACTGTTTGCAGGTATGGCTGATTGCTGATAGTAATGAGGCCGTCAGGCATTACGGTGTTCTCTCTTTTCCTCGCCAAGCCATGCCCCGGAGCTGCCTCTTAGATCACGGCGGACTTATTGTGCCAGTTAGCTCCTTATAAGTCAAACGGCGTCCAATTACTGAACGGACAACGTCCGGGAGGATTAGTCACATATATTAATACCCACTTAAATTATAGTACCCCAGCCTCTATCTAGTCGAGGATGTGGCCCCGGGACGCTTATGTAGATTGTAGCCCACATGGGTGCGGCTTACAACCTAAAGCAAGCTCATTGAGATGCGCGCTCCACTCCTGTATAATCCCCTTGGCCCTGCCACTCCCATCGCACAGTGGCACTGAGGCTCACTGTCTTTCGAGATGCGTACGCGAGTAAGTGGGGTTCCAGATTGTCATCTAACCAACCAAGGATCGGAAGTGGAGGAGAGCATCCCTCATGACCAGCATCGCCCGCCACAGCTACCTGTTCCAGAGGACCTCTTACTCCATAAGGGACTCGGTGTACGGCAGCATCCCTCTCTCCGAGGCGGCCTACGCGACCCTGGACACAGCCAGCTTTCAGCGGCTCAAACACCTGAAGCAGCTGGGCCCTGTATATCTCATTTATCCCGGGGCTACTCACACTCGATTCAGCCACAGCATAGGGGCTTACCACCTGGCTCGCCTGGCCCTCCAGCACTTGATCTCCATCGCCAACATAGACCCCGAGGTGGGCCGCGCGACCCTGGCCGCAGCCATGCTCCACGATATCGGCCACTTTCCCCTCTCGCACGTCATAGACGAGATCAGCATCGATGGACGCAGCCTGTCCCACAGCCAGCTATCCGTACATCTTATTATGACGGACGAAGAGCTCAGGCAGGTGCTCCAAGACAGATGGGAGGTTGATCCCCTTCTGGTGGCAGACATTGTGGGAGGCAGGCCGAACCTCAGGATCCCTCGGTTCCTTTACACTCTGCTGGACGGCCCCATAGACATCGACAAGCTGGACTACCTCAATCGAGACGCCCACCACACTGGTGTGCCCTATGGCTACGTGGAGGTGCAGCGCCTCATCGACTTCCTCGCGGTGGACCCCAACACTCAGGAGCTGGTCATACGGGAGAACGGCATCGGGACAGTGGAATCAGTGATCTTCGCCAAGTATCTGATGTTTCGTTACGTCTACTGGCACCACACGGCCCGTATCGCCGCTGCCATGGTAAATCGGGCCGTCTTGGATGTCATCACCGCCCTGGGAGCGTCGACTCCACACTGGAAAGCGTCCTGCGAGAGTTGCTCCAAGAGGCCTGTGTTGAGCCGCCGCCTTCATTTGGGCTGCTAAGCCGAGTGGACGGCAGAATTCTATATAAACGAGCCTACGCCATCCCCTGCGCCGACGACGAACTGGGCGACTTCAAGTACCGAGACTTCCTAGAGCGACAAAGGCGAGAGGCGGAGTTAGCGGCAGCAATGACAGAACTCCTCGGTGCTCAGGAGTCACCCATCCTGGACTACGAAGTGCTAATAGACGTGCCCCCAAAGGCCAAGTTCGCAGCGGATGTCAAAGGGGTCTACGTTGAGGGTGCGGATGAATCACCGAAGGTGCTGGATTGGGAGAGCACGCCACAGCCGTCCTATTTTACCAGAGAGACCGTCGCCGCCATGGAGCAGCGCCTGCGTAACATTCTTTACATCTGCAACGTGGACCGGCCCCTGGGCCGTGAGCTGCAAAGGGCCCTTAGGACTCACCCAGAGCTGCTGTGAAAGGCGTCCTCCAACCGGTGTGACTATTGACCACGCTCGTCTCCGTAGGAGGATAGCCAGGGAACGCTCCACGGCGGTAACTGGTCCCCAGGTGATGGTGGATCGAAGGCCGCGAGGGGATACTCAACCCAGGGGTCCCACACTATCCAGCCAGTAGCGCCGGCATCGTACACACCACGTTCTTGGGCCTTGATCTCCGCGGCCCCATAGGCCCGCCTATCGAAAGCGTAGTCCTTGAATCCCTGAATCCAGGGCCGCACCTCCACCCCAGCGCTCTTAAGGCGCTGGACGGCTCGTAAAGTGCTTTCGTAAACTATTTCGTAGGGGTACGCCGCCGAGTTGCGAATATCGGGGATTCCATCGGTAAACGTCGATGGGTAGAGCATGGGCGACAGTACATCCAGGTAAGGAGCCAAGGCCTCCAATTGCTGGCCTATGCCCATGTCGTCATCCCGCCAAGTTGTGTAACCGAAGGTGTCCATAGCAACCTTGACCCCCAGGGGCTCCAGCTCCGCTCTTGCCAGAGCGAGAAAGCCTGCTATAGCCGCAATCCGATTCTCCGGGACGTCGGTGGGAAATCGGATGTAATCAAACTGAATCTCTTTGAAGCCCCACATGGCGGCCTCTTTGGCGATGTCTACGTTGTAATGCCACACTTTTTCGTTAAAGGGATCAGTCCAAGCCAAACCCTCACCATCTATCCATAGCCCCCCGGCGCTGTCCTTCACAGCCAGGTCAGGGTGGGCCTTAGCCAGCGGATTGTCCTTAAAGACTACGATGCGGGCGATGGGGTAGACCCCCTTCTCACCAAAGTACGCCATCAACCTGTCTATGTCGGGCATAGTTATCTGCTCCTGGGATAACCACAGCGTTAAGTTCCGTCGTTTCGAGGAGCTTGAAGACGTGCTCTCGCATCCCAAGATGCTGGATGGCGAAGTAGGGGATGTACACCCCTTTTATGGCGTAGTTGGAGCTGCTGTCAGTCACCTTTTTGGGCAATGGGTTGGAACCCAGCTTGATAGAGCCACTTGAAATTGTAGGAGAAGAGGCTTCAGTCGCGAGTTGGGACGTAACCTGACTGGAGACTTGAGGACTAGTTTCCGATTGAACCACGGAGTTGGCGATTGAAGCATGTTCTTGCACCGATGGAGAAGCGTCCGATTCACTAGATGAGGCTTCTAGGGGTGTTGGGGCGGAAGAATCTACCAGTGATGTTACCGGGCGCTCCATTTCTCCCCGGACCGTCAAAAGCGCATAGACTAGGACTAGGAGCGCAACGGCTACTAGACCCGCTCCGCCAATGGCTATTCTGGTTCCACTTGAGATGCTGTATACACGCACGATCAATTACCTTCTGTAAAACCACGCTCTTTCATAGTAAATCATATTTTGAACTGACGTGTTACACAAGGCGTTGCATTATCGTGAAGTCTCCAGAGCTAGAGCACAGTCATCGCCAAAACAAAAAAGGCGACCGTTAGTCGGCCACCATAAGTCCCTAACCGAATATCATGGCAAAGCCACAAGAATCACTACCTAGCGCGACTCACCTTACATGTTGTTCTCATTTCGCACTGCCCACACAGGTCCTCTTCCCGCACTCTCCTCGTCTCATCGATGGTAGTGATCGCCATCCTAGCAACTACTAGAGAGGCCAGCACCAGCAATACCGAAGCCCCTACGGCAACTGCCTTACTGGGACAGTCCCTGGGCACCTTCTTCAGGATTTCATAAGCCAGCCTTATCACTTGACGCGCGCTTCTAGTTAGTAGCTCCAAACACCACCTACTTTCTTTTTCTCACTCGACATATAGAACACCTGTGGTGAGCACAAGATACGCTATTTCGGAGAAAAAGACCTCAATATGTGGGCGCATCGAGAAAGTAGGCTGGTGTCCTTTATCGTACAGCTAGCACAAATCCTTGCATCACTACCATCAATCTGCTAAAATCACCTCAGTTCGTCCAAGTAGAGAGGTCTCTCTTAATGGTTCAGCACAACGGTAATAATGGTAAGCCTTACTTCAAGTTCGACTTCCACGTTCATACCCCCGTATCCCGCTGCTACGACGACAACATGGTCCCGGAGCTAAACCTCCACACCACCGCTGACGACATCGTCCTAGCGGCCATAGAGGCGAAGATGGACGGCTTGGCCATCACCGACCATAACAGCTCCGCCTTCGTCGACTCCATGCAGCGAGCGGCGAGGGGCACCAACCTTACAATCTTCCCCGGTATAGAGGTCACGGCCCAGGGGTGCCACCTCTTGTCCATCTTCGATCCCGACACGCCTCTCCACTGGCTGGACCGCTTCCTGGATGCTATAGGCTTCGACTACGATCACAGGGGGGACGCCCACTACAGCACAGAGCACCCTCTGGATGAAGTCTGTCGACTAGTGGAGGACTTGGGTGGACTGGGTATCGCCGCCCACGTGGACCGGGATCCCCGAGGCTTCATCGCTACCCAATACATCGACCGGGATGAAAAGAAGAGGATCCACGACAGCGACCACCTGAGTGCCCTGGAGATCACAGACCCCAGGGAAAAGCCGCTCTGGAACCAGGGGAAAATGGGGAGGTATACAAAGCCCTACGCAGTAGTCCAGGGCTCTGACGCCCACTCGCCTAAGGAGGTGGGTAGGCGTCCTACTTTCCTGCGAATCCCCCGCCTGGACTTGGACAGTTTACGGCTGGCCTTCAGGGAGCATGATGATCGGGTGCGCTTTCCCTTTGAGCTGGAGCAAGAAGACCATAGCCACTAGCTGCTTTCCTCTTCCCGTCGCCGGTAGACGATGCGCCGGAAGCGCTCCACCAGATGCGGGTTCTCCCCCTCAATACCCAGGAACCTGGCCGACATATCCTTGAGCCTCCCCCCAAGCTCCTCCTTCGTCGCGCCACCCATCTGGCTCACGTGCTGCAGTAGGGCGTCCACCTTGAGATCGAAGGTATCTGCTATATCGACATCAAGATTAGGGTTCTCGGCCGCGGATATGTAAGCCTCGAACGTCTTGTGGGGTTTCAGCCCCTGGGCTATCTGCTCGGGATAGAACAGGTGGCTGCGGGAATAGGGCATGGCGGCGTCCAGTGCCAGAGTCCCAGCGACGCGGTGGTCCCGATGCTGGAAGTAGCGACGCATGGGGTCCATGGTGACTATGATCTCCGGCTGGTGCATCCTTATCTGACGGACTATCTCCCCCCGAATCTCCGAAGTGTCCTCCAGGCCGCCGTCAGGGTAGCCGAGGAATATCACATCCTTCACTCCCAGCACTTTGGCCGCATCCCTCTGCTCCTGCTGTCGGATGACGGCGAGGCGCTCCGGGGTCATCTCCGGGTCATCACTCCCCTTGTTGCCGTTGGTGCATATTACGTAGGTTATCTCGCTACCCAGGGCGGCCCACTTGGCGATGGTGCCGCCGCAGCTAAACTCAGCATCGTCAGGATGGGCCATTATTACCATAACCTTGGCTGGAGTCTGTTCTCCCATTACCCACCTCCTTGTGGCGAGCCGATTGTGTTACCTTCACTCTTTGTGAATTGCCCTAACTGTCCACCCAACCTTATGGCCTCATCCAGAGGCATGGCCGGATGTACCGATATATCGAAGACATCGGCCCACACGTAATTCAAGGCGTAGATGGGCTCAACATCAGAAGCCTCGAAGACCACGATTATGTTCGGCGAGCCATGAACGAAGTAATCGGCTACCACCTTAAGCCCAGGAGGATGCTCCCACCCCTTGTGGCGGCTTATGGCCTCTTCCATTGTGTCCCGAGAGAGACCAGGCTTGAGATTGAAGGTCGCCACAAACAGCATGAAATGGCTCTATCCTATGGAGAGAGCGGCCCTCTTGTCAGTCGATTCCAGCAGAGCCTCGTAAAGTCTAAGGACATCCCTGGCAACAACGGGCCACTGGAACGTCTCGACAGACGCCCTGGCAGCCTGGCTCATGCTACGACGGACGTCTTCGTTCCCTAATATGATATCTAACCGCTCAGCAAAAGCCTCTGGGCAACGCCAGGGGACGAGGTAACCCGTCTCCCAGTCTCGCACCGTGCTCTGGAGACCACCCACCCTGGATGCCACTACCGGAGTGCCGCAGGCCAGTGACTCCACCGCCACCATGCCAAAGCTCTCATAATACGAGGGAATAACGCAGACGTCGGCGGAATTGTAGTAGTACGGCAACAGATTACGCTCAACCGCCCCCACCAACTGCACAGCATCGCCAATCCCCAACTCCCGAATAAGCTCCTCAAGGTGACTGTACTCGCCGTTCCCCTCTGGCGCGGCTCCTACCACCACCACCTGGATACCGCCCACATCGCTCAGATTGGGTATGGACTCAAGTAGAGTATCTATGCCCTTGATCGGATCGATTCGCCCCACGAAAAGAATGGTCTTCTTGGACGACAGGCCCAGCTTGTGGCGAGAGGCTTCCTTATCCATGGGCCTGAATAGTTTCATGTCCACGCCGCACGGGATCACTTCAACCTTGCTGGGAGAAGCGCTATACAGCCGGACCACCTGGCTTTTCTCCTGGGGACTGGGCGCTATAATGCAGTCGGCTCGCGCGGCCACGGTCCGCTCGGTCCTGATCCTTATGGGAGACTCATGTCCTCCAACCATAGCGCGGTTCTTTACCTCACCGAGAGTATGGAACATAGCTACGTGGGGGACTCTCCACCGTCGCTTGAGAATGGCCGCCACCCATCCCGAAAGCCAGTAATGGCTGTGAATGAGGTCATACTTTAGCTGGTGTAAGTTCCGGAAAGACTCCAGATTGCATAGGAACTCATCCAGGTACTGGTATATATCATCCTTCCCAAGCTCCCCTCTGCCGCCTGCCTCAAGATGGACCACTCTGACATTTTTGCCCAAGCTCACCGTCTGAGGCTCCTCCGGGTCATGCCATCGGGCGAAAACGTCCACTTTGACGCCCATTCTCCCCAGGTGGCGTGAAAGCTCGCGAACGTACACGTTCATCCCTCCGCTTTCTTTAACGCCGGGGGGCATCAACGGACAGCCGTGGACGCTGACAACAGCAACCCTCATATATCTTTCCTCAGTCTCTCATTCCCTGGTTATAACTTGATGGTAAATGGGCGCATCGACACCGCCAAGGTCGTATTTGTAGCGCTCATTCCCCCTGAGGAAGTCGAAGACTTCCTTACCCGCTTCTATAGCTTCTTTGATACACAGCGCCTTCAGCAACAGCCCTACGCTAAGATGTGCGTAGTTGGGATTGTACCCGCTATTATAAAGATACAGAGTGGACCCATAATCAAAGCAGATGTTAGCCGAAAGCCTCACGCCGTCCACTTCCATGAAGTACAGGCGCTGCTGGCCCTTGGAGATGAAGTGCCGAGAGAAGTCTTTGAAGAAGTCCTCCATATCCGGGGTCATAAAGGCGGCCTTCTCCTCCCGGCTCTGACGGTGCAACACTAGGAAATCGTCCAACGCCGGATCAAGGCCATTATCCCCATTCACGTAGTAATAGCTCATCCTGCCGGCCCCTTCCAGCCTGCGCATCTTACGTCTCAGCTCGTGGCGGTCTTTCCTGCTCAGCGCCGATAGGTATCCCTCCCAGGAATCAGGGAGCCCCACTGTCGGGCAGACGTCCTCCACCTCCAGAGAGTTGGAGTAACCCATCTCCGCGCATATATCAGATAGTATGGTAATGGTAGAAGAGTCTTGCCGCATACAGTGCAAGCTCATGTGGTCCCAGCCCTCAGAACTCGCGTATGTCAATAATGCGGTGAGAAACTGCTCTTCCTTCCCGGGAGTAATAATGAAGTCCATGTAGTCGGAGACATCCGTATCACCGATGAAGGAGATAGTATCGCCATTTCGCACCAGCGGCGCTATCCCTATGCACTCCTGCCCATCCCTTACTGAATGGATAAACAGCTCCTTATCTTTCGCGAAGTGCTTCCACCACAGCTTGGACCAATCCAATCCGGAGAATATCGAGCGGGTGGGATTGAGACGCTCAAGATCATCCCATATCGCTGCGAGCGATTCGAAGTCCTCCCGGTGGACGGAATAGCCCATTTAGCTTCCCCTAAAAAGAGACATAAACTCGGCTTTAGTGGCTGGGTCTTCGCCAAAGGAGCCTCGTGTGGCGGAGGTTACGATGCTGCTCCCCGGCTTCTTGACTCCTCGCATGGTCATACAGAGATGCTCGGCCTGTACTATCACACCCACTCCCTTCGGGCCTAGAGCCTTCATTACAGCATCGGCCATCTGGGCCGTAAGTCGTTCCTGCATCTGGGGCCTCTTCGCCAGGGTGTCTACGGCCCTAGCGATCTTACTTACTCCAACAATCCTATCGTTGGGGATATATCCCACGTTCACGGTGCCGAAGAAGGGGAGAAAATGGTGCTCGCACAGTGCAAAGAAGGGTATGTCCTTAAATATGACGATGTCTTGATGGGCCTCGTCGAAACCTGTGGCCAAGTCGTCCATAGGGTCGACATCCATACCGGAGAGGAGCTCGCAATACATCTCAGCGATGCGACGCGGCGTCCCCTGAAGCCCCTCACGGTTAGGGTCTTCCCCTATTGCCTGGATTATCTCCATTACCGCCCGCTTAATCCGATCTTGATCTACCACGACGCTCCTTCAACAAATAGGCGGGCAATCCTGGGCGGGCTGTGGAATGAGTGCTCTCTCGCAAGAACAAACAGGGGCCAAGGCTGACCATACCCTTCTCTTAATGCAAAAACCGCCACCCAGGGGGTGGGGGTCAACACGCATTAAATTATACCAGCCACCTTAACCCGCGTCAATTTTGGAGCATAGGCCGCTCCAATTAACACCACTAAGTCGATCCATTTGAAGCATCAGTGCTGACACTTCCCTCAGCGCTCGGCTGTTGTTTGACTAACCCCTTTTATGGTAACATCAACCCCGATACGCCGATGACAGAGATAAAAGCCGTCTTCTTTGACATGTGGGGCACTTTGGCTCGCCTGGTGCCGGAGCAGGAGCAGCTCCTGATAGAGGCCTGTGCGCTGAAGGGTCTAGAGTTGGATGTTCCCGCT
>JAENIT010000213.1 GCA_016844365.1 Dehalococcoidia bacterium | reverse complement strand
TGATGGCTGTCCCGGAGTTCTCTGTGGTCAGGCCGAAGTTATCGCGGAACTGGTGGCCGGAGCCGCCGAAGACCAGCGGCGTTGAGACATCCTCAAGTCTGTTAAGAGCAAAAGCGTTATTTCCTGAGTTGACGTCTAGCAATATCCCGACAACGCAGCTCAAAATCTGGTTGCCCATGATCAGACATCGCTTTGCGTTGGCTCCGTCGATTCCTCTGGCAAACCCGGCGATGAAGTTGTTGCCAACTACGCTATCGCCCGCTCCTGCAATACTTATGCCATTTTTCGCGCCCTCAGCGCCTTGGATGTAATTGCCCACGCACGTGCCCCTTGCTCCATTGGTCATCCATACGCCTTCGCGGACGTTTCGAATGAAGTTACCCATTATAGTGATTCGTGGAACGTGGCCGGTGCTGAAGGGGTATACAGTAACACCGTAGTGGCTATCGAAAACCACGTTGCCCACTACCGTAACCTCTTCTATCTCGTAGTCGTTGGCGATTGCGGCTCCGGCATTCACGAATTGGTTGCCCACTATGGTAGCGAATCGGGATGGCTTACCGGCGTTGTCCCCTCGCACTCGAACGCCTGCATTCGTAGTATTCCTTACGAAAAGGTCACCAGCGCTGAAGTGGTCCACCGCCAAGACCTCCACACCCCGCAGAGCCACACCGGAGCCGTCTATAGCTAAACCCCGTATAATACACCGGTTAGCTACAACAGTGACAACCCCTTCCATGGGCGAGAGGCCCATGAGGACTGTTGCCCACCCGACGCCACTCATCGCCACATTGTCCTTGTGCACCATTGCTGACGATGTTATGTTGAAGGTCCCTTCGCTGAGGCTGACCATGCCCCCGGTTGCGGGTATTGAATCTATTGCGGCTTGGACCTCCGCCTGATCGTCCACCCCATCGCACACATAGTCGGCAGACTCCTTTGACTTTGGAGAAGCGTTACTGGCGGCGACATAAACGGTACCGCCCGAAGAGGACAGTGCAGGGCTTAATCCAGATAGCATTCCCGCTTTAGCAAGGAGAGGCAAGTAGAGGCGATGGGGAGTAGTAGCTATAGAGTCAGCGCCAGCCGCCGAGGCCATTGCCCAGGCTCCACCGGCGCCCAATAGCCATCCCGCCCCCTCCAACAGCGTCCGTCGTGAGATGCCCTCTTGATGCTGAGCCAGAGTCTTTGATCTGTCCGTATCGCTGTCTGTATTCATAAGAGTTAACCGTTGTTCACAAAGAGAGAAATCTGAGACAGGGCTTTAGCGCTAGGGCACGGCCTGCGGAACGCGCGGGGAGGGAAGTACGGTGTCCTTTTTGACCGGTCGCTTGGCCAAGAGGAAAATTACCATGGACAGGAAGCTAGCACCAGAAAAGGTCAGGAAAGCAATGTGGTAGCTCTGAGTCACGTCGTACACCCAGCCAGCGAAGAAGGGGCCGGTCACGGTCCCGACCATCTGTATTAGGCCAGAGACCCCTAGAATAGTACCGAAGGCTTTTCGTCCGAAGTAGTCTGCCTTAATAAGTGGCATCATGGTGGTTAGCCCCCCGTAGCCAGGGGCGTACACAATGAGGTAAAGGATCAGGTGCCAGGTGCTCTGGGCGCTTACTAGGATAAGCATTCCAAATCCTAAGAGGGCGCAGCAGAAGGCTGTTATATATTGCTTGTTATAGCGGTCGGCTAGCCAGGCGAAGCCGAATCTGCCGACCACACTCACCACGCCCAGGGACCCCAGGATTGTCGCCGCCGCCGCAGTGGGTATGCCGATGCTCTCCAGATATGGTATCTGGTGCACCACCACGGCCCCGGTGACCATGAGTCTCAGGGAGAAGCCGATAGATATAAGCCAGAAAGCCTTGGTAGCCATAGCCTGTCGTACAGTGAATGACTCGGTATCCAGGGCATCATCACTGATCCTACCGTGGACGTCGGTGTTGGACGTAGAGGCATCGTTAGATGGAGGGGGCTCTTTATCGCCATCTGGTAGCATCCCGTACTGCTCCGGCCGGTGCCGCATGAGCGTGGCTATGGGTAAGCCAACAACCCAAATTATAATCCCCGCAGCTACAGCGGCGGAGCGCCAGCCGTAGGTGGTTATGATCCAACAGCTCCTATACCCACTCCCGAGCCTGCAAGCCCCAGGGCTATACCCCTCTTCTTGACGAACCAGTTGGCCACTGCGATCTGGGTTGGGAAACCTATCCCAATGCTGTTCCCCAGGGTTACTCCAAATATGAATACCATGTAGAACCAGAACAGGGAGTGAACTTTGGACATCAAAATAAATCCCATCCCCATGATAAAAATACCGAAGAACATGATCGTCCTGGGGCCCAGTTTGTCGGCTAAATAGCCTTCAACAGGGCCAATTAGTCCTGCCTCCAACCGGGAGAGGGAAATCGCTCCGGATAGAGCGGCCCTAGAGGCCCCAAACTCGCTTGCTAGAGGGAGGAAAAAAGCGCTCATGGCGTAGGAGTTTAAGCCCCCGCTCAGAGAGCGAACTATCACTGATCCTAAGACAATCCACCATCCGTAGAAAATCTTCATCTTTACTCCAGATACTCATTTTCAGTCCCGTTTAGCTTGGGGATATTTCTATGTAACGAGCAGGTATGATTATAATTCGAACGCTCTCTTTTGTGCAAGAAATAACAGAGCCATACCGTCGCGTTGACCCTGGATCAGCCTTGTGCTAGAATTTCCATGTACTCAGGAATGGTGGGCGTAGCCTAGCGGTTAAGGCGCCAGGTTGTGGCCCTGGAGATCGAGGGTTCAAATCCCTCCGCTCACCCCAGAGTCTCCCACAGACGGATCTAATGACACTTAGCATCGAGTTAAGCTGATGGTTTTCTCCCCTTGGTTCACTGCAGTAACAGCCCTTTTCATTACAGCCCTCATTACATCCAATATTATAGCTGTAAAGCTGGCACAGATCGGCGGTCTGGTGCTCCCGGCAGCTATTATTATCTTCCCGGTGAGTTACATACTAGGAGACGTGCTCACGGAGGTCTACGGCTATCGCCAGGCGAGGCGGGTCATCTGGCTGGGGTTCTGCTGCAACTTGCTGGCTGTGGGAGCCATCTCTCTGGGTCAGACCTTGCCAGCGGCCTCCTTCTGGGATGGTCAGGATGCCTACCAGCGGATCCTGGGCTACACTCCGAGGCTCCTCGGGGCCTCGTTCCTCGCCTACTTGGTAGGGGAGTTCGCAAACTCAGTAGTGCTTGCCAAGCTGAAGGTGGCCACGGAGGGACGCTGGCTGTGGTACTTGCTACCATGATCCTCACCCAGTGGCTAGTAAAGACGGCCTACGAGGCCCTGGCTACACCCCTTACCTACCTGGCAGTCTCCTTCCTCAAGCGACGTGAGGGCGTAGACTACTATGATCGTGAGACCGACTTTAACCCCGCGCTGCTCCACTAGGATAAGCTGTGGCACTCCCGTAAATGGTTGAATCTACGCGGGGTGTGGGAGTAACGTATTGAGTGGATGGCAGGAGGATAGCAAACCCGAAGTGAAAGTCCTAAGATGTGGATGTCCGGTGACCTCCCCTCCCTCTTAGGGAGGGGTTGGGGGAGGGTCGACTTTTCTTAAAAGCTCACCCCCACCTAACCTCCCCCTGAAAGGGGGAGGGAGTAGGAGACCAGGTATATGTCAGAGAAACCTTTAGACCGAAATAGTTATCTCAAGGAAACTTCGGCTAGGTTTCAGCAGGTCCACGGCAATCTGGACAAGATAATAGTCGAGGCCTTTCCCTCTGCCGAGCTTGTATTCGAGTACAATATGCCTAGCTGTCGAGTACGGATCACTAAGGAGCCTATCACTGTATGGAAAGGTACTATAGACCCGAACTACCTTTTTATCGCTATCGTGGAACGTAAAAGTGGCATCACGCTTCATCTTTGGGACCCCAGAGACTACTATGGCCTGGAAGCGGTCAAAGATGAGCTAACAAAAGTTGGTTTTAAGGTTATGCGCGGCTGTATACATTGGAACAGGAAAGCAGACTACCCTATTGAAACCGTAGAGAAGCTTATCCGTGGAATGGAAGTGGAGAAAAATCCATCTTAGCGTACATGATAAGCTATAGCCTTGTTACTGTTGCTCTCCGAAATAATTAAGAATCCCCTGAGCCAAACCTCTAGCAATGATGTCGACTGCGTCTGGGCGCTGTAAAAACTGGACGTCCTGGGGATTTGATAGGAAGACGACCTCCACCAGGGCCCCCGCCGTCCATTGCCCACGGTTTTTGGACATGGGGTTGTTTCCCAGAGTCATCAGCCTGGTGCATTCGCTGCACGTCCTGTCGAATCCATAGAAGTGAGTGAAGGGTAAGTATTCAACCTTGTATTTGTCGGAGCGGATGCCTCTGTTAACTGGAGAGTATCCCGCGCTCCTCACCCCTTCTAGGAGAGCGTCAAGTAGCCGTTGAGCCAGTGTTTTGTTGTTAAGGTGATGATCGCCGGTATCAGAGTAGT
>JAENIT010000212.1 GCA_016844365.1 Dehalococcoidia bacterium | reverse complement strand
TCGTGGGAGGCCACCCTAACTCCCGAGGCGTGGTGGCCGCGGCATCCTACGAGGCCCGTCCTTATGGGCTGAAGGCGGGAATGCCCCTAACCACGGCCTACAGGCTCTGCCCTCAGGCAGTATACCTCCCCGGCAGCTACCACCTTTACGAAGCGTTCTCTAAGCGATTCATGGACATCCTGGCGGACTTTACACCAGACCTTGAGCCCATGGGCATCGACGAGGCTTTCATCGATCTCACAGGCTTCGAGCCTTTCTATGGGCCCGTGGAATGCGCCGCCGCTGTCATTAAGGCTCGGATCAGGGAAGAGCTGGGCATCACGGCGTCGGTGGGGATAGCCGCCTGCAAGGTAGTGGCGACTGACGGTAGTGACCCCTGGGCAGGAGGCGGCTTTCCTGGCTCCCCGACCCGTCCGCCAGCTCCACTGCGTGGGGCCGAAAACGGAGCAGTCTCTGAAGAATATCGGTGTGCAAACCATAGGCCAGTTGGCCCAACTGCCCCTGGATACTCTGAAAGGCATGTTTGGAGTCTATGGGGATGTCATGTATCGCTGGTCTAAGGGGATAGACGACTCCCGGGTGAGAAGCAGCGAGGATCCCCAGAAGTCCATCAGCCGGGAGACTACCCTGTACCAGGACACCCTGAGCCGCCCCCTGCTTCGGGCCCTCCTCTACTACCTGTCGGAGCGAGTGGCGGCGGAGCTAAGAGAGATGGACCGGAGCGCCCGATGTGTAACCCTGAAGCTCCGTTATGCTGATTTCGATACTATCACTCGGAGCCGTACCCTTAAAGATCCCACGGACAGCCATCAGAACATCTTCCAGATGGGCCAGGAGCTGATGGAGCGAAACCTGGGAGAGAAAGGGAAGCTGGTGAGGCTCATCGGCATCGGGGTGTCGAATCTGGTGGGAGAGGGCAGGCAACTGGGGCTAATGTCGCCCTACTCCCGTAAACAGATGCTCTTGAATCGGACCTTGGACCGGATAAGGGAGCGCTATGGTTTCTCAGCCATCCAGACTGGCATCACTTTGGCGCTGCGGGAGCGCTATCCCACGGAGGCCGAGGGGTACGCGCTCAAGACCTCGGCATTGTCTAGGTAGGAACACTAAGCCCCGTTCATCCTGAGCCTGTCGAAGGAAGAACGGGGTACTAATGCCGTTGTGGTTCGACAAGCCTGTCCTGAGCGAAGCCGAAGGGCTCACCACGAACGGGTTACCCGTTAGGGCGTATGGCCATACGTCCCTACGGTTCCTGTGGTGTCCGACAAGTCAGACAGTGCCAGGACCCTGCCCAAGGATGAGTGAGCAGTTCCCCACCATTTTTCATGAAATTTTCATCTTCTCATCATCCAACTCGCTAAATAAGGCTGTATTCTGGGCGCATCTCAGAAAAGGAGGTGGGAGATGCACATCCAGATCATCAACTTCAACCTCAAGGGTATGAGCGAGCGGGATTACGGGCTGCTCTGCGACCAACTCGCTCCGAGTGCGGCCGGTCTGCCTGGCCTGATCTCGAAGGTGTGGCTGGCGAATCCCGACACCAACACCTATGGTGGCGTCTATACCTGGCGGGACCGGGAGGCGATGGAAAACTTCACGAAGACGGAGCTCTTCAAAGGGGTGGCTACACATCCAAGCCTGGTCAACATTACCTCTACGGACTTCTCCGTTATGGAGGGACCAACGATGGTAACCCATGGCCTTGTTGAGGCTAGGGTTTGACTCTTGCTGCACGAGTATTGGAATCCTAGGATCGGTGTCCCAGACGTAAAAAAGAAAGAGGAGGAAAAAGATGTCAAGAAGGCCTTTAGCATGGAAGGTTGCCGCAAGCATACTCACGGTTGGGCTCGCTAGTTTGAGTGTGCTTCCCTATTCCCCCGCCGCCGCCAATCCCCCCACAATAAGCGGTTCCTTTAGCTTTGACCCGCAATCAGCTTCCGCCGTGTGCGATCCGTTGGCTGCTGATAGCCCCTTCGTCCTGCCTGCGGGGTTCAGCCAGTCTATTATCGCGTCAGAGGCAAGCGATCCCGATTTCCTAGAAAGATCAGACATGAACCAGGTGAACGAGACGGGAGCTCAGGTAGGCCGTTTCCTCTACCGGAGCCACGAGCTGACCCCCAACTCTGTGACACCTGGGGCTGGGGTTTCAGTGACAGACCTGGAGACGGGGGACACTACCATTCTGGCCCGGCGAGCTGACTGGGAGCGATTCGACGGCCTGAAATGGACTCCCTGGCGCACATTACTAGTAGCAGAAGAGGTCGTGACAGCCGTGCGCCGGGATCCGGACTATCCTAGCGCTACCAGTGGGCTTGTCTACGAGATTAATCCTGAAACTGGGGAAGTGGTCGCCCGCCCTGCCCTCGGTTCTAAATCTCACGAAGGGATCGGCATCGACCCAGCCGGAAACATTTACGGGATCGATGAGTTCGCCTCGGGAGGCATCTATAAGTTCGTTCCGGACCGTCGCGCCGATCTTAGCAGCGGCCAACTGTACGTCCTAAAGG
>JAENIT010000037.1 GCA_016844365.1 Dehalococcoidia bacterium | reverse complement strand
TAGCCTTTAGCTTCTATTTTCTGGATAGCGCCGCTGCCGGCATCTATAACCACCAGGCTCTCTCCGGTGATGCTGAGAGGGTACACCCCTTCAAGGTGGCGCGCTGCCAGGTAACGACCGTCCGGCGACCACGCCAGGGGCACCATCGACCCCTCCTCAGATTCTGACGTGAGGGCGCGGAAGCTGCTGCTACTGCCGCTCTCACCTCGGTCGATTAGTCGCCCGTTGGTGCTGAAGGTTAGCCCTCCTCCGTGGGGCCTCCAGGCCGGCCCAAAGCTGTCTCCCTCCTTAGCCCCCACATCGAGAATGCTGGACCCGTCCGCGTTAGCCTTCATAAGGCGCAGGGCTGTGCCGCCGATCTGCGAGACCTCCGCGCTGTAGGATATATAGGCCCCATCTGTAGAGAGGTGGAAGTCTCTGGCGATGCTGGGAGAAGCCTGGAACAGGGTCCTTTGGCCCTGACTGATGATGTCGAAGGAGTTTACGAAGGTGCCTCTTTCAGTTAAAGATGCGTAGTAAATTTGCGCGCCGTCCATCGCCCAACCAATCGGATAAAATCCCAGCTCACCTTGGGAGGTTACAATCCCTCTCGAATCCCAGGATTCTAGCTCAACAAGGATTATCTGGTGCTTGGTGTCTCCCTGGTCAGAGGGGTGTGTAGACTTGACCAGCAACCGAGCGCTGTCTGGTGCCCAGACTGGAGCGCCCCTCACGTCTACCCCTTCCAGAATCATTCGCTGCTGGCCTTTGGCCCTGTCCAGGAGCCACAGTGCTGCCATAGAGGATGGGTCAGCGGCTCCCGGCGGGAGGACGGTGTAGGCGATTATTTCGCCGTCCGGCGATACACTACCCCTTATTCCATATCCTTGCTGGTGGTTGACGCTCCCGAGACTTAGCCGGGACTTGGGGTCGTTAGCCATGGCAACCCATAGGACGGTCACATCCCCTAGAAGTTCGGAGTAGACCAGTTCTGGTCTCGCTTCTTTGTTGAAGGGGGGCAGTAATGCGCTCCAGGCTCCGCTCCAGCCACGATATCCGAAGAAGAGGATAGACCCTACAAGAGCCAAGGCTATTGCAACGCTCGCCAGGTTTGATAGATGAAAAGTAGATCGCATGGCTGTGTCTCGACCTAACGCTTTACATAACTATATACATTACATCCCACAATGGGTGTCCGTAGTGCATCTTTAAGCTGGTTCGTCAGCATCAGCCCTTAGCTCCTGGACTCGCTTAAAAATGTAAACGGCTATGGCAACCGTGACGACCAGGATTATTGGTATATCAAAGGGCCTCATGACATGCCGGATTTGCACCCAATGGTCTCCCAACAGGTATCCGCCATAGGCCAGAGGAACGCACCAAATGAAAGAGCCTACAAAGGAATAAACGACAAAATGCCCTAGTCGCATCCTGGCTACCCCCGCGGGGAAGCTTATGAAGGTGCGGATGACCGGCAGCAATCGGGCTATGAAGACCGCCGCCTCACCATACTTCTGGAACCACTGGTCCGCGGCGTCCAGCTCCTTTCGAGAGATGAGCAGATACCTGCCGTATTTTTCCAGCAGCGGACGTCCGCCCCAGGCGCCCATCCAGTAGGAGATCACAGAGCCGATGGTACAGCCCAGGGCACCATAAAAGCCCGCAAGGAATACGTAGGTTGCCGAGAGCCCTTTATCCCGGATCAGCATCCACCCGCTTAAAGGCATGATGATCTCGCTGGGAAGAGGTATAGAGGCGCTCTCGATTGCCATCAGCACCACTACGCCTGGCCAGCCTAGCATGTTATAGGTCGCCCTTATAAATTCGAGAAGTCGAAGCTCTATTTCCTCCACAGCGATCCTTTAAGCCATGTAAAAATTTGTGGTCGTGCTAACATCAAGTCACTCCTACGCTTTATTGGAGAGGAGACATCAGGGATTTTCTTGTAATATACTCTGTCCCCTTGCTATAATGCTAACGCAAAGATACGAGCGTTCTTACAGAAAAAGGCATTTGTGCCCCAGTGGCGCAATGGCAGCGCAGCCGATTTGTAATCGGCAGGTTGGCGGGTTCGAATCCCCCCTGGGGCTGCGTTGTGATTCGTTGTGTGCCTGAAGAGTGCCTCTAGGCATTAGCTTTAGGAGATTCATGTGGAGGGGTGCCAGAGTGGATAATCGGAGCAGACTGTAAATCTGCCGCCCTGACGGGCTACGGAGGTTCGAATCCTCCTCCCTCCACCAGTCATTTAAATTCGATACATGTATGAAATTCACTACTACTTTAGAGCCAGATGAAGACGGATTTATAGTGGCCAGTTGTCCTGCCCTCCACGGATGCCACTCCCAGGGCAGAAACAGAGAGGAGGCCATCGCTAACATAAAAGAGGCTATTCGAGGCTATATAGTCAGTATGCGTAAGCATGGAGAATCAATACCTGAAACCGAAGTCACAGAGGTAGAGGTTACCTGAGTAGGGGCGTATGGCTATTCGCCCCTACTCAGATCGAGGCTGCTATGGAATACGAGACCGTTATCGGCCTTGAGGTTCATGCTCAGGCTATTACAAACAGCAAGATGTTCTGTAGCTGTAGTGCTGCTTACGTAGACACTGCCCCTAATACCCATGTCTGCCCGGTGTGCCTAGGGATGCCCGGCGTGCTACCCACAATAAATCGCGAGGCTGTCAGGGCGACCATCATGATAGGCCTAGCTCTAAACTGTAATATTCCCGCATACAGCAAGTTTGATAGGAAGAACTACCCGTACCCTGACCTCATGAAGGGGTACCAGATATCCCAGTATGATGCTCCTCTGTGCGTAGGCGGTTGGATGGACATAGAGGTAGACGGCAAGAGTAAGCGAGCAGGAATTACCAGAGTTCACCTGGAGGAGGACACCGCCAAGCTAATCCATCGCACTAGCCCGGAGGGAGAATCCTACAGTCTGGTTGACGTTAACCGATCTGGAATGCCCCTCATGGAGATTGTGGGGGAGCCTGACCTACGCGCTCCAGAGGAGGCCAGGCAGTACCTGATAAAGCTGAGGCGTATCCTACAATATCTGGGCGTATCTACCGGCAATATGGAGGACGGCAGCTTTAGATGCGATGCCAACATAAGCCTGCGGCCCGTCGGCTCAACAGAATTGTCGGGTAAGGTGGAAGTGAAGAATATGAACAGTTTCAGAGCTGTGTACCGGGCTCTGGAGTACGAGGTGGAGCGGCAGCGGCTTCTGTGGGACTCGGGAGTGAGGGTGGTCCAAGAGACCCGAGGCTGGGTTGAGGAGCAGGGCACCACCGTATCCCAAAGGAGTAAGGAGTTCGCCCACGACTACCGGTATTTCCCGGAACCCGACCTTCTGCCCCTGGCTCTAAGTCATGCCTTTGTGGAGGAGATTCGGGCCAACCTGCCGGAGTTGCCCGACGCTAAGCGAGAGCGTTTCATGTCCCAGTATGGGTTGCCAGTGTACGATGCTGGCGTTCTTACCAGCACGAAATCCATGGCCTATTTTTTCGAGGAATGTCTAAAAGTGACGGTAGGAAGCTCAAGTATAAGCGGGCTAGTGTCCATTAGCGATGGCGCCGGGCAAAGGGCAAAAGCCGTAAGCAACTGGCTCCTGGGCGACGTATCGAGGCTGCTAAACGCCTCCAGCATAGAGATAGAAGAATCCAATCTGACGCCGTCGCACCTGACTGGGCTTTTAGACTTGTTGGATAGCGGCTCTATAAGCGGTAGCGCTGCCAAGCAGGCGCTGGATGTGATGTTTAGCTCAGGGAAAATGGCAGCGCAGGTTGTGGAAGAGCAGGGGCTATCTCAGATCAGCGGTGTGGATGAGTTGGCCGCCTCTGTGGAGAGAGTTATCGCTGAGAACCCACAGGCTGTGGCCGATTACCTGGCGGGTAAGGATCAGGCTATAGGGTTCCTAGTAGGCCAGGTGATGAGAGAGACTCGCGGTCGAGCCAATCCGAACATAGTTGGTAATCTGCTCCGGCAGAAGCTCGTAACCTAGCCGGTTTCGTAGTGGTGGATTGAGGACAGGAATTATATGGTTAAATTGCCACGGATTTTAAGCTACAGAAATGGTCACAGCTTCATAAAGTGGTTTTATCCAGGCATGCAGGTGAAGCGGTGGCTCCTTCTCCTAATGGCTGGGATTGTTCTGTTCAGCCTGGGTGTAGCCTACATTCTTCGCGAAATTTACACAACCTTTACCTTTCCCCCCTTCGTCTGGTATCTGACTCTCCAGTTCCTACCCCGCTATGTGCGAGGCTCTTTGTTCATCATCGCTAGCCTGGGATCTATTGGTCTGGCTATCTGGGCTCTCAATCGCTCCCTGCTCTCCGCTTTCCTTCCAGAGGGTCGAGACGAAGATATTGTAGAGTTGATCTACCAGCATCGCAACCGCAATAAAGGGCCTAAGGTTGTAGCTATCGGTGGTGGCACAGGTCTCTCTACCCTGCTGCGTGGCCTCAAGGGATACACTTCAAACCTAACGGCTATCGTAACCGTTGCCGATGACGGTGGTAGCTCGGGGACATTAAGAAGGGAGCTGGGAGTGCTTCCCCCAGGTGACTTCAGGAACTGTATCGCTGCTCTGGCGGATGCGGAGCCCCTTATGAGCCGGCTTTTCCAGTACCGATTCAGCGAAGGATCAGGACTGAAGGGGCACAGCTTTGGAAACCTGTTTATTGTGGCTATGTCAGGGGTCGTGGGCAGCTTTGAGGAGGCCATAAAAGAGTCCTGCCGGGTTCTGGCGGTCAAAGGCCAGATTTTGCCCTCAACCCTGGCGAACGTCACCCTGTCCGCCCATATGGATGATAACGAAATGGTGCGGGGCGAGTCCGAGATAACTGGTAGGGGTAAGGGTATCAAGCAGGTGTACCTGGAACCCGAAGGGATAACCGCTTATGCTGAGGCAGTCAAGGCTTTGGAAGAGGCCGACCTTATTGTTGTTGGCCCGGGGAGCCTGTACACCAGCATACTGCCCAACCTTCTGGTAGATGGGATTCCTCAGGCCATTAGGAGGTCCACCGCAGTAAAGGTCTACGTGTGCAACGTGGCAAGTCAGGCCGGTGAAACCGACTTCTACTCCGTCAACGATCATGTGGAGGCGATCATCCGTCACGTAGGCCCTGGGCTGTTCCAGTACGTTCTTGCCAACAGTAATATTAACGCCCGGATCCCGAAAGAATGGGCAGTGGAGCCAGTCTATCATGATGGACAGTTGCCACCGGCGGTCAAGCTGGTGATGGCAGATGTGGTTAGCCGGGAAACTCCCCTAAGGCACGATCCAGAGAGGCTCAGCGCCGCCATCTTTAACCTATACTACTCTCGGGAGTCGGATTTGGTTAGGCTGGAGCAGCCTGTGGAACTGAAGGCTGGCTAGTCGCGGAGTGAATTACATAAGCTAAAGAGAGGTCTTCCGATAGCATGAAGGACGTACTGAGCGTAGTGCAAATAGTTATAGCAACACTGCTGGTGGCGGTCATAATCTTACAGAGCCGCGGAGCAGGGTTTGGCGGCGCTTTTGGAGCCCAGGCCGCGGTTTACAGGACTCGCCGTGGGTTGGAACAACACCTGTTTCGCGCCACCATATTGTTATCAGTCGTTTTTGTAATAACGGCTCTGGTGGTGGCGCGCCTCTATAAATAGCTTCTCCAGTTGGGCACCTCTCTTTATAGGTCCTCTTTGTCAGCTCTAGGGAACTACTGTGACGGCTCTATGGCCAAGGGTAATGGATGCTTCGAGCAAAATTAGCGTTGGCGTTGGTAGTTGTCCTGTTCCTTGCGGGGATCGGGTATCGTGTATTGACAGTGGAAGTTCCCGCCGCAGGAGGCGTCTATACAGAAGCTATTGCAGGAACTCCCATCGCTATCAATCCCCTCCTGGCCACCTTCAACGACGCTGACAAAGACCTCGTGTCCCTTGTATTTTCTGGGTTGACGCGCCTCGGCAAAGCCGGCGAGATATTGCCCGACTTGGCGGAGAAGTGGGAGGTAGACCCCGGTGGCCGTATTTATACATTCTCCCTCCGAAAAGATGTGCGTTGGCACGATGGGAACCCAGTTACGTCCGGAGATGTCGTCTTTACTCTGAACCTCTTGAGGCATAGAGACTTCCCAGGGCCACCAGAACTGGCATCAGCTTGGAAGGGCGTCTCGGTTGAAGCGCCCGACCCCAGCACAGTACGGCTTACTTTGAAAGAGCCTTTCGCCCCCTTTCTGACCTATACGACGCTAGGCGTACTCCCGGAGCATATCTTTCGTGGGACCGAGCCTGGGGAGCTAGCTAAATCGGAGTATAACGCCAGTCCGGTGGGAACGGGGCCCTTCCAGTTTGATAGCGGTCGGCTGGGGCTTGTAACTTTGAAGAGTAACCCTGCCTATCATGGCGGTGGGCCTTTCATTTCCCAATT
>JAENIT010000211.1 GCA_016844365.1 Dehalococcoidia bacterium | reverse complement strand
TTCAAGTCCACAAATGCTGGCTCTAAGATCCCCACATGGCAGCGGGTAAACCAGGGTCTCGAGCCAGAGTGGGCCTTCGTCAGAGCAATTACTCTCTCTCCTCGTTTTCCTGACGACCGCACCCTTTTTGTAGGCACAGACAACGGAATCTTTAAGGGTGTCGAGCAGCCCGATGGAAAAATAAAGTGGACAGTGATGAACCGAGGGCTCCAGCGTAAGGACGTGCGAGTGTTGGCCGTGTCGCCCAATCTCCAGATAGACCATGTGGCATTTGCCGCGGTGCGCAACAACGACCTGTATCGGCTCCAGAACGGCGGAGACACGCCTACCTGGGTTCCTCAAAGGAAAGTAGTGGGCAACCTCTGGAACTGGTCGGTGGGCCTAACCAGAGAGGGAGTGCTTATGGCGGGGACCTGGGGGCTGGGGCTGGCCAGAAGCTTTCTCCCTGGGGGAGAAGGATGGAGCTACCCAACCCTTCCTGGAGCCCCCGGCGCCGAGGTTACCACTGTGGCTGTCTCGCCCACCTTCTGCTCTGGATACTCCATCTTTGCTGGCACCTGGGCCCACGGCCTTTTCAAATCGATCGACGGTGGCGCTTCGTGGTCATGGGTGAGCGGATACCCTACCACCGCGTCAGTGCGGGCTATGACTTTCTCCCCGAAATTCCAACAGGATGGGACCGCGTATGTAGCCTCGTGGGGTTACGGCGTCTACGTGACTAGGGACGGCGGCGCTACATGGAGCACTTCTAACGCCGGCCTGACCGACTTGAGGATCAGAACCGTCGCCGTGTCTCCCAACTACCCTGATGACCCCACCGTCTTCGCTGGGACCGAAGGCGCCGGAGTATTCCGCTGGGATCAGTCTCTGGGTCGGTGGGTGAAATCGGGTCAGGGCATCTCTGTCATGACTATAATGGACCTGGCAGCGTCCCCAAATTACGGTTCTGACGGCAGTCTATATGCTGCCACCTGGGGCGGCGGTATCTACCGTTCGTCAGACCTCGGATCTAGCTGGTCTCCTTCCAGCTCCGGAGTCGTGTCTCCCTTCGTCCGCAGCCTGACTTTCTCTCCTGCCTTTGCGTCTGATGGCACTCTCTACGCAGCCACCCACGAGGGGCTGTATCAGTCTCGAGACCGGGGCGCTAACTGGAGCTTGCTTCCCTCCTTGGATGGAGAGCTGGACAAGATTGATATTACAGATGTTGCCCTAAGTCCGAGCCAACCCGCAACGCTTTTCGTCAGCACTGGAGGCAGAGGAGTGTGGCAGCTAACCCACGCCGACCCATCAGCGCAGGTTTACACGACCCAAGAGTACAGAGATCTCCAGAGCGGCCCCACGGTGTTCTTCCCCAGTGTTTCTAAGCAACGGCCAGGCGGTCCCTGCATCGATTAGTTAGCGCGATCGCAGACGAGGGGATTGTGGGGGTGGTTGCGGTGTAGAGATAGAGCTTTATGTCGCTAGCTAGAAATCCTCTGTAATCCACAGGTTTCACTAACTCTCCCCTAGGGTATTCCACGCAATGGCCTCGCCCGGCGTCGCTTAGCGATCGGGGCGAGGGGTGCTCGTGGCCGTGGGCGTAGCGGTGCTAGTTGGGGTGGGTGTGGGAGTAGGGGTGGGGCTCAATCCCACGACTGTAAGCTCCGACGTTACACACAGGCTCTGCTGAGAGGGCCCCGAGTAAAAGCGGAAGGTATTGGGGCCGATCACCGTTGGCCTAACTCTCCATTGCCAGAAGAACCCTGGCCCCCCTCTTCCACTGAGGGATAGGGTTTGCAGCCCTGCGGGACCCAGCAGGAAAGTGTAAGCGTGGTCTTGTGCGGAGGTGATGGTGATGATGATCTCCTGCCCGACTTGGGGAGAGGATGGCAGGAAGATCATCCTCTCATCGCCGTTGCAGCTAAAGGAGAGGGCGTCTGGGCTAAATCCTGAGCCGGCTCCGGGACTTGAACCCAGGCCTGGTATAGGTAGAAGCCCACTAGATCCCCCAGCCCCCGGGGTGCCAGACGCTCCCCCAAGAGGAGGCCCGAAGGGAGGGACGAATTCGAGTCCTGGCAACGCCGTTGCCTGGGGCGTGGGAGTTATAGTTGATGCCTGTGGGCGCGACGGTTGGAGTTGAGGCCGTCCTTTCCGCTCGTTTGGGCCCCGACAACTGGAGGCAGGCCGCTCCCAGTACGACCAGAAGCAGCGCTATGACAGCTAAGTGTAGAACCTTGTTCAATGTTTCTTTATGCAACTCGCATGTCCCTTATCGCCTCTGGTACGGACCTAGTGGGGTGAGGTTATATTACGGATGCCCGAAGGTAGCCGCATAGAAAATCCAATCCGACTCCTTGAGCATAACGCTTCTTATACTACTGCGTTACTCTAAGTGAACTAATGAATCTTTGCTTATGGAGGCTGAGGAATTTAGGTAAGGCTCGGACGTCTGAGACTGATTCGAAATAGGAGAAGGGGACATGGGGGACTCCTGACCTACCTTACCCTAGCTATACTTACCCTGATCGTGGTATCTACGGCCATCATAGTAGGCTCACCTTGAGAAACCCAGGCAAGTTGGATGTGAGCCTACTACTTTTTCCTCTCGGCAAAAACCCGACACATCCAGCTCTGGTGGTGAGCTTGACAAGATACCAGACATCTGATACACTAACGCTAGTGAATCGGAGAACAACTTTAGAATGCAGGCAGACGAGGGTATCGCTGTCTGCTTTTTTCAATTGTCTCACATTTTCAGAAAGGATGTGTAAAGGTATTTGCGTAGTGTAAAACCAATATCCGCTCGTTTCAGCCTCTTCAACTGGTTCAAAAAGAAGAAGGATGATGTAGCGGATACCCAGAGCAACGAGTCCCGCGAGACTCCCGAAAAAACCCCAGTAATCCCGCAGGCTCCTTTCACCAACGGGCACACCGTTCCTCCCCTTGTGACCCCCATTGAGCCTGTAACAATCCATCGGTCAAGGCGTCGCCGCCGCAGGAGAGGCCCGGCCAAAGAGCCCCAGTTATCCCAAAATGGTTCGAGTGACCTCACCACAAGTGGAGCGGCGACAAATATAGCAGAAGATGAAGCCGGAGAGACCGAGCCGGTTGTCAGCTACTTCGGCGAGGTGCAAGTGCGCTCTGAGTTAGCCCGTTCCCTCAGCGACATGGGCTACATGGAGCCAACGCCAGTGCAGTCCCAGGTCATACCCTTGATGCTTGACGGCCGCGATGTGGTGGGCCAAGCCCAGACCGGTACTGGCAAGACCGCAGCCTTCGGCATTCCTCTAGCCCAGAGCCTGTCTCCGGATGATAGGTATGTCCAAGCCATTGTGTTGGTACCAACCCGAGAGCTATGTATGCAGGTTACCAAAGAGCTTCAGAGCCTGTGCGCTTATAGCGGCCTGCGAGTAGTGCCTGTCTTCGGCGGCCAAGCAATCAGTATCCAGTTGACGCTGTTGCAAAGGGGCGCTCATATAGTGGTAGGCACTCCAGGGCGTGTGATGGACCACATGGAACGACGTACCCTCTCCCTGAACCAGGTAAAAGTGGCGGTCTTGGACGAGGCCGACGAGATGCTCGACATCGGATTCGCGCAGGACATGGAGCGCATTCTCAGGGCAACCCCCCCAGAGCGACACACCGCTCTATTCTCGGCCACCATGCCCCCATTCATCCGCGGTATGGTCCGCCGGTACATGAAGAACCCCAGGTGGGTCCATATACATCCGGAGCAGGTCACAGTCCCGGAGATCCAGCAAGTGTACTATGAGGTCGCGGAGAGAGACAAGCTGGACGGGTTGCAGTGCATCATTGGGGACAAAAACGAGGTGGCCCGCACCCTCATCTTTTGCAAGATGCAGGTGGGAGTGGACCGCTTGACCGCCAAGCTTCGTAGGAGTGGCTATGATGTCGAGGGCATTCACGGCGGGATGACCCAGCAGCAGCGCACGAAGGTAATGACCGCCTTCAAAGAGGGCGGACTAAAGGTTCTCATCGCCACCAACGTCGCTTCCCGTGGTCTGGATATTCCGGAAGTCTCCCACGTCGTCAACCACGACGCCCCCCAGAACCTGGAGGAGTACGTGCATCGCATCGGCCGGACGGGGCGCATGGGCCGGACGGGGCTGGCCAGCACCTTTGTTGCCGAGTGGGACTTCGACGTGCTGGATCAGATCAAGAGTGCCATGGGAGAGGCTCTGGAGCAGCGTACGCTACCCATATACGAAAGAGAATAAGAGTCGCAGGACA
>JAENIT010000210.1 GCA_016844365.1 Dehalococcoidia bacterium | reverse complement strand
AGCAGAATAGCGAACTGGTCTCCACCATAGCGGGCCGAAAGGTCTGTGGTTCTGATCACCCCTTTAATAACCGATTGGGCAAACTGCCTCAGCACCAGATCACCGGACAGACGTCCGTGTCTCTCATTTATCGCACTGAAATCCATCAGGTCTATGACGAGCAGCACGAAGGGGTGTTTGTACCTCCAGGCCCGCTCCATCTCCTCATCAACCCTCTGGCCGAAGTAGAACAGGGTGCAGAGACCGGTGAGACGATCTGTGATGGAGGCCACGTGAAATTGGTGAGAGAATTCCTCCTCTCGCTTCCGAAGGCGCTCTTCCAAGGCTTGGTATGAGGCATAGAAACGCCGGTAGCTCAGAAGCAACGTAATTCCGACCCCTGAAGACAGTAGGTTTGCCGATAAAAGTATGTGAGGGTACGGGACTACCGCCAGGGGTCTTACCAGGGCCTGGTAAACCATAAGGGTAAGGGCTAGGGATCCCCATGCCAGAAGGCCCACCATGAAGAAGAAGAGGAACGACTCCCATATGGGCGCCGCAGAGGTCGCGGCCTTCTTTGGCTGAAGCGTCCCGTCGTCTTGTTGATGAGCAGCGGTACCCTCTGAATCTTGCTCAACGCTCTCTTGCATTGTCTCTTTCATAGTTCCTGTCCTCCAGCCATCTGCAATTTGGACTTTACTAGGACTCGAGGAAAGGTATAACTCTCATGAATTCGGCGATAGTTGTGGTCCCTTGAGCCGCCTTCAACATCCCGTCCTGCTGGATGGTGACCATACCCTCTTTAATCGCTTGCTCTCTGATCTCCCCGTAGCTTGCGCCCTTTGACAGCAGGGTCTTGATATCATTAGAAACCGGCAGCACCTCGAAGAGCCCTGCCAGCCCCATATAGCCAGATTGGTCGCAGAAGTTACAGCCCACTCCCTTGTAAAACTCACCCGTGTCCTGGCTCGTGATCCTTCTGAAGGCTGCCATCTCCTCGGGTGATGGCTGGTATGCCTGGCGGCAGTAGGGGCATATGCGGCGCACCAACCTCTGGTAAACACATCCCGTCAGGTCCGGAGCCAGGAGGCGCAGATCCACATCCAAATCTTTAAATCGGAAGAGGGCGCTCACGGTATCGTTGGCCTCGATGCAGGAGAGGACTAGGTGGCCTGTAGAGGCGGCCCGGAGGACAGCCCTAGCTGTGCTGGCTTCCCTGATGTCGCTCACCAAAAGGACATCGGGACTCAGGCGGAGGGCGTTATTTATGGCGTCGGCTGCGGTTGTGCCGTGATCGTTAACCTGGATTTGTTTGATGGTGGGCAAGCGATACTCCACAGGCTCTTCCACTGTCACCACATCCCGATTCCTCTCCGTGAAATGCTGGAGACTGGCGAACAAGGTGGTGGTCTTGCCGGAGCCACTGGGACCGGAGATCAATACCAGGCCAAAGGGCCTGTCCAGTACCTTTGTGTAAGCCTCCAGGGCCGCGGGCCAGAACCCCAGTTGCTTTAGGGGAAGGATGGTGTTGGCGTCGTCCAGGAGGCGTAAGGCCACCAGATCCCCCTTATCCGTGGTCACTATGGTGACTCGGACCTCTGTTTGCGTCTCGCCGACTTTCATGCTGAACCTGCCCTCCTGAAGCTGGCGGGCCTCTCCAGAGTCTATTTTGGACATGACCTTGATCCGGCGCACCAGAGGAGCTTGAAGCGGTCCGGGAAGCTTAATGGAATCGCGTAGCTGGCCATTGACCCGAAATCGAACCTGCACTTCGCCATCCCTAGGCTCGAAGTATACGTCGGAGGCCCATTCTCTAACCGCTTGAGCTATTACTAGCTGGACAATTTGGACTACCGCGGTGGCATTTGGGTCCCCAGGGCCCACTCTGATCGCCGCCTCTGTAGCTGAAGCGATTTGGGCGCATATACTATCAGTCAGCTTGTAGTAACGGTTTATGGTCTGGTCTATGTGGGCTTTTATGGCCAGGGTAGGGCGGATTTTCTTCCTGGTCGCCGCCTGAAGATCCCCAAGAGCTGCTATGTCCTGAGGCTCGGAGGTGGCAACCATGAGCTCTTCTTCCTGTATCGCCAGGGGCATGACCCCTAGCTTCCGTGCTAGAGACTCGGGGACTAACCGCACCGCCTCTTTTTGAACATGGAAGGAACCTCTACTAGATGATAGGGGTCTACCCATCCCTGTTCCACCAGGACTTCTCCCAGGCGTTGGTGGCGCTCTTTGCTGATTTGGAGGCCCTTCTCCAGACACTCAGGTGAAAGCAACTCCGCTTCCAGCAGCAGGTCGCCGATTCGTTTACTAGAAGTAGCAGTATCAATATGAGTGCTCGCCATATTCTCCACCCCCCATATCCTTTTCCTCGAATCCGCCTCTATAACACCGTTTACACTCTTTGTGCTGGTTACCTCGAAAACGTTGTCCATGCCTCACTCTCCAACTTCATAGATAGATCAGTTTCGTCTCCTTTGCACCAAGACTTATGCGTCCCCCGACAGGGCGAGATAGGGCCTGATTGGATTACTCTTGCCCTTCACCTTAATTCGAGGCAGA
>JAENIT010000209.1 GCA_016844365.1 Dehalococcoidia bacterium | reverse complement strand
GAGCCTCGGCTATCTTACTGCGGATAAAGGTGGCGGATTTCATCTGAAGGTGGCCGACTGGCAGGTTCAGAGGGAAAACGGCCGAGATGATCTAAAAGCACTGATGGAAGGGTACTCTTTGGAGTTGACTCTCGCCGAAGTAAAGCCCCCTGTAGTTCACGGCGCTACCGGCTTCATCGCAGTTGCAGAAGGCGAGGAAGGCTCTTATTACTACTCCCGCACCAAGATGGTGGCCAAGGGTAAGCTCTCTGACCACGGGACTGAGCTCGGGGTTGAGGGATTCGCCTGGTTCGATCATCAGTGGGGGGATTTTACCCTGAAGGACGGAGGCGGCTGGGACTGGTTTGGCCTCCAGTTGGATGACGGCAGCGAGCTTATGGTGTCTAAAATTCGAGGGGTCGATGGCCGCGAGGTCGTGTTGTACGGGACCCACGTGGACTCCAAGGGCGTATCGACGCATCTAGCAGCCGAGGACATTCGAGTCAAGGCCACAGGCTCCTGGCGCAGCCCCTCCAGCGGCGCGGAGTACCCCATGGGGTGGACTCTCGCCGTTCCCAGGCTGGCTCTGGAGTTAGAACTGCAACCAGTGGTCCAGAACCAGGAGATGGACACCACCGCGTCCACGGGCATCATCTACTGGGAGGGCGAGGTGAAGGTCGTAGGCCGCCGAGGGAGTGCAGCAGTTGGCGGATTGGGGTATGTGGAGCTGACGGGTTATGCCGCGAAAGCGAATTGAGTGGCGGTTCAACAATCGGGAGGATCCCTAGTTGTTCAGAGATACGCTGATGAAGCTGCTAGTATCGGAGAATTGGGAGTACGAAGCTCTTACAGCTAACTAAGTGGCTGCGACCATGGGTTTTCGAAACGCGGCTGAGGGATGCCATTATCTATCCACCACACTTCTGGGTTACTCGAACGTTGCGCTAGTGGCCAAGTCCAGCTTCCCCCATGTAGCTCGTTATCCCAAGTGAACTGAACATGAAGCGTCAACAGCTTATCTGAGTGTGTAGGATGTACATCCTTTACCTTCCATTGGAATCGCTGTTGAACCCCAGGCCGAGGATTCTCACGCATGAGAGTAAGTGGCTCCGTATCAGCACCAGCACCCTCAGGGTGCGCTTGGAAGTCGGCAGGTGGTGGAGTGGAATCAAAAACCTCAAAGCTCCCAATAAACCTGCCGTTGAGGATTTCTCGGCTTACTGTGAGCTGTGGAGCTCCCGAACGAACCATCCAATTGGACGGCTTTGGCTTCTCGGCATCCCGTAACAGGTTAGTCGTGTTGTGAATGTCTCTGCCAGCGGCTTGCGCGTGGTCGCCTGTAGCACTTATGGCCGTAGCAGGAGAGTTATCGCCAGTGGTTCCAGCGTTAGGGCTTGACGGCCCAGACGTAGATTGCTCCAACATTGGCTGTACACCCCCTTCGTTCCGTATAAGCCACACCAAGAGGAGAATACATACTATAAATATAACGCCGCATACGATCAGGGCAGCCCAGCGCCATTCATCAGAGACACCGTCTAAGAGTTGGAGTCCATCGGCGATAAAGATAGCCACCCCGGAAACAAGGCTTGCCACAACACCAATAATCGCTGCTGCTTTTGTGCCCATGCCTTGATTCTAGCACATCATCGTTAGTGTATCATCCTGGTATGCACAATAGAAAACGGGGGGCGTGCCTTCGAGAGCCTCAGGCAACGCCGCTACAAAATTGTTGGCTTGGCGCGGCGGCGGCGCATTCGGAAGAGGCTGGGGAAGGTTGCGCGGTCGACTTTGAGGAGGGCGGCGTACTTCTGGGCGTTTTCCATGTACTTCCTGTCTCCGGTGCTGCGGTACAGGTTGAAATTGTCCAGCATCTTATCGGCGATGAGGTTCATATCGAAGCCCAGGATGTACTTGTCGCTCACGTCGTTGAGGGCCTCCATATAGACCTGGAAGTAGTTGGAGAGCTTGGACAGAAGGGGCCGTTGCTGGGTCTCCTCCGCCAGCCGATGCTCTGCGGCCATCATGTAAAAGCGCTGACCGGTGAGCATGTGATCGCGGATATCCACGACAGGAACGTCCCGGGCCTTCATCCGGCGACCGTAGCGGTGGCGCATGCGTCTCAGGCTGGCAGGGAAGACGGTGATGAACAGAGAGTAATCCCCAAACTTCCGGTAGGCCTCGAACAGGTTCTGAAAGTGGGTGAGGTTCTGCATCTCCTCCAGGATGTCGGTGAGGAGCAGGCCGTAGCGGCGAGTCTCCGGGCCCAGGGGGAAAAACTCCCTGGAGAAAAGGAAACCTCCCATCAAGTTGGAGAGGTAGTCAATGACATTAGGGTCTGTGCTGCCCCGGTCCACATACAGAGCCTTTATAATAAAGAGATCGAACAGGCTCTTTATGCCGATGTTCTTGATCTCCCCAATGTCGTCGTAGAAGGCGCTGATGAGGCTGTCTACTTCCTGAGTGAAGGCTCGATTTGCTATGTTAATCCCAGGGTGTTCGATCATCCTGGCTTTTAAGTTCTGGATCTGGATTTCAAGCTCCTCCATAGGCATCACCTTCGCAGTGTATTAGTCCGCTTTTCGTATTATGGACGAGATTTGTACATGAAGATGGTGTAATCACCGGAAAGGTATTCCTCTTGCAGCTCTACCTGGGGTGTCAGAGTGCGGCAGAAGTCCAGCATTTCCCCTGGCCGAACGGCATAGAAGAGGCCGTCCCCGCTCCAGTAGTAGTCCACCGGCGCCAGCAAGTTGAAGGCCACGGCCACGGTGCAAGCGTTGTACATGGCGGTGAGGGTGTCCTTGAGATACTGCTCGTGGTTGGGCACACGGATATTAAAGGTGCCGGAAGCCACCACATAGTCGAAGCTCGCGTGGACTCCCTCCTGAACGATATCCCGGACAAAGAATTGTGCTCCTGGATACTTGATGCGGGCAGACTCCACCATCTTGGGCGATATGTCGTACCCGGCGTAGCGGAAATCCTTAACTCCCTCCATGACATAGCCGAAGAGATCGCCCAGGCCACATCCCACGTCCAGGATGGAGGCGTCTTTCAGGGGCCCCACCTGGCATAGCGTCTCGAATCGGGCGCGCTGGGAATGGATGCTGTTCCAGTGGAGGGAGCGCACGTCCAGGCCGTACTTGGCCAGCTCCGCCTCGTAGAAGGCGATGAGTCCCTCTTTCTGCTCTATGTCCATAGATGCCGCCTACATCCTGAAGGAGATGCGCTTGAAGGACTCCTTGAGCCTGCCGTCGTTATCTTTACGGGACTCTTCAGCCCTTTGCCGCCATCGCTCCTCGAAGCGCTCCGGGTCTCGGATCTGGCTGACGTGGCACTT
>JAENIT010000036.1 GCA_016844365.1 Dehalococcoidia bacterium | reverse complement strand
CAGCAAAGCCGAAGCTCTGCCCGGCGTCTTCGGGATAATAACCACTGTGGATGTGCCCAACATCCTCTACGGCACCGGCGCCGCCATCAGGGACCGAGTCTTCATAGCCAGGGACGTGGTGAGGTACATCGGTGAGCCGGTGGCCGCAGTGGCCGCCATCGATGAGGAGACGGCGGAGGAGGCAGTGCACCTCATACGAGTAGAGTACGAAGAGTTGCCAGCCGTCACCGACGTCCTGGAGGCCATGAACCCGGGGTCCCCCCTAGTCCACCCCGATCTGGCGTCCTACGCTGGCTCCACAGGGATACGCGAGGGGAACATCTGCTCCCGCATGAGCGTGGAGATGGGAGACGTGGACAAGGCTTTCCATGAGGCCGATTTCGTTGTAGAAGGAACCTACCGTAGCCAGCCCATCAATCAGGGCTACATGGAACCTATGGCCTGCATGGCTAACGTTGATCCATCGGGCCGGGTAACGGTATGGACTACAACCCAAGGCCCCTACGCAATTCGGGGAACCCTCTCAGAACTCCTCCAGATTCCCATGAACCGTATTAAGGTGGTTCCTCTGGAGGTCGGGGGCGCGTTTGGAGCTAAGATGCGCCTCACCTTTGAGGGCTTCTGCGTCGTCCTCAGCAAGAAAACAGGGCGGCCGGTGAAGATGGTAAGCACCCGTGAGGAGAACTTCACCGCCATCGGCCCCAGGCTGGAGTGCATAGCCTACCTTAAGACCGGCGTAATGAAGGACGGCACTATAGTGGCCCGTCAATCCCGTACCATCTACGACACCGGGGCTTACCTGGGGCCCGGGGTGAACGCCGGGATCGGCCACGCCAAAGGCCCCTATCGCATCCTTAATCACAAGGCCGAATCCTACGCGGTCTACACCAACAAGGTGTGGGCTGGCTCCTACCGGGCCTCCGGCGTCGCCGATATGGTCTTCGCCGTGGAGTCCCACATGGACGAGGTGGCCGACCGCTTGGAGATGGACCCCCTTGAGTTCAGGATGAAAAACCTGGTTCGTGAAGGCGACCGATCGATCATGGGGGACATTATCCCTAAAAATAGCCTCATGGAAGCAGTTCAGGCAGCCAGGGAACGCAGCCGTTGGGATAGCCGTCCCAAAGAAGATGGCTGGGGCATCGGAGTGGCCATCTCCGATTGGCGAAGCGGCTCCGGCCCTTCCACGGCGACAGTCTCAATGAACGAGGACGGGACTGTAAGCCTCCTCACCGGGACCGTGGACATAGCCGGCTCTGACACCAGTCTGGCTCAGATTGTGGCCGAAGCCCTTACAATCTCCTACGATAAGGTTGTGGTCCCAAAGAGAGACACCGATTCGGCCCCCTATAACTCGCCCACAGGCGGGAGCCGAGTAATATACAGCGCCGGCCAGGTGGTCTTCCAGGCCGCCCAGGACACTAAGGAGCAGCTCTTCCGGCTAGCCTCAGACCTTCTGGAAGCTAACCCAGGTGACCTGGAGCTTGTAAGCGAGAGGGTGCAGGTGAGGGGCGCGCCCGATAAGGGACGATCCCTGGCGGAGCTGGCCCGCTTAGCCACCACCTCCAAGTACGGCCCCGTTATGGGGCAGTCTTCCCTATCCCAGATGCCCTACGCCCCTATTTTCAACGCGCTCATCGCCGAGGTAATGGTGGACGTAGACACGGGCATGGTGAAGGTGCTGAAGCTGACCCAGGCTCAGGATGTAGGGTACCCCATAAACCCCATGAACGTGGAAGGACAAATGGAGGGAGGCTTAATCCAAGCTGTGGGCCGGGCCCTGTACGAAAACTTCATCATCAGGGACGGAGTGCCTCTCAATCCGTCCCTGACCACATACCTGTTGCCGCTAGCTCCGGACTCGCCCCCCATGGACACCATAATGGTGGAGTCGGAGGGCAGCGCTGGAGCTTACGGGGCTAAGGCCGTGGCGGAGCCCCCGGGATTTGGCGCGCCTGCGGCCATCGCCAACGCCGTTTATAACGCGGTAGGTATCAGGATTCGAGACCTGCCCATCAGCCCGGACAAGGTGCTAAGGGCCTTGAAGGAGAGCAGGGGCCCAAGTCCTTCCAAGTAGGGATTATTGTTGCAAATGTCGCGTACCTGTGCAAAGATATAGTTATGAGAATCGGCGCTTTCGAAGTCACAGAGCCCCTACCCGAACTGGTAGATCCCAGCATCGTCTCCATCCTCCATCCGTGGGTGGATGCAGGAAGAGTGGGAAGCCTTATTTTAACTCGCCTAGAGGAGCACTTCAAGGCTCAGGAGGTGGCTAAGCTGGCGATACCCGGCCAGTTTTTCGACTTCACCCGGTATCGGCCCACCACCCACTACGTGGAGGAGCACCGAGTTTTCACCGTACCCAATTGCACTTTAACGTTGGCCCAGCGCGAAGGAGAGTCCGACCTCCTCTTCTTCCATCTTCTAGAGCCTCACGCCTTCGCAGAGGAGTACGTGGAGTCTATTCTGGAGCTTCTAAAGACCCTGGGAGCTAAGCGTCACTGTCGCCTAGGGGCTATGTACGACGCCGTACCTCATACCAGGCCGCTTCCGGTCACTCAATCCATAGGAGGGCAGCAGGTTGACCGCCGGACTGGGCAGTTGCTTCCCCGCCGCCGCCGCTACCAGGGGCCGACTTCCATAATGAACCTGGTTGGCGAAGGTATGGATAATCTGGGGATTGAGAATATGTCACTTATGGTACGCCTCCCCTACTACGCTCAGTTGGAAGAGGACTATGCCGGGGCTGCTCGTCTGCTGGAGATCCTCTGCGAGCTCTACAAGCTTCCTTCCAGCCTTCTGGACTCATTCCTATCCCACCAGCAGTATAGAGAGATAAACGCCGAGATAGCCAGCAACCCCGCGGCCAAGTCTCTAGTGCAGCGCCTGGAGGCCGACTACGATGCCGAGGAAAACGATTCGCCCCCCAAGGAAGAGCCTCCACCCCTCTCTCCAGAGGTCGAGAAGTTTCTTCGAGAGATAGACAAGGATTTCGGTAGCAACTAGATAAATTCGCCTTAATAAATGAATCGCCCTGGCTGTTATAGCCAGGGCGATCTTTCTTCGTGCTCCTTGAGAGCCAATGACACCTCGTTATACTGGGTAGCCCTTCAGCCCCTGGATACCTTTGGTCGCGGCGATTTCCCCGCAGTGGCCCGTAATGTGCCCAATGATAGTGGTCTGCAGCACCCAGTTAACGGACTGGCTGCCTAGGCCCATCGCCGAGAAGTCTATTTGCCTGTCGAGGCCTTCTGGCTTTAACCCTGATAGATAAGCCTCGGTGTTGGCATTGACCGCCTGGGCGTACTGCCGAAATGCGCTGTAATCCATCTTCACCTTTTTGGCCCAGCCTAACCAGTCTGCCCCAGGGTCCTGGGGTGGCATCTCACTCAGTCCAGTTTTACCGGCATGGGATGTTGCCGCAAGAGGCGGTTTCCCCTGTACCATGGTGTTTATAAGAAAGTCCTCGCTGAGAACCAAATGGGCGTAACCGGCAGCCACGGAATGAGCTGTGCCGGAGGGCTGCCAGTGGAGCTGATCTGAGGTAAGCCCTTCCATCGTGCCTTCCATAAGCCATCGGGCGCTCCCCAATCCCTCCCGTAAAGATGCTATAGCGTCCATAAAGAACCTCCATGAAGATATGATTTCACCTGAGTATGGTGTGTTCTCACTATAGTGAACCCTTATATGTATGTCAACTTCCTTCACAGGCGTACCTGGTAAGGACTTAGGAACAACGATGGAACCACCTGACCAAGCCCTCGGCTTCAGTAGCTGTTGACACCAAAGCCCACCAGCATTACGATGATGGCGTCTTAGCGAGGAAGGCTTCGTACCTGACACTCGCTGATATTCGGAAGTCAGACTAAGGGTGAAGGAGGGGAGAAAGATGGCATACGAGTTATTGATTTTCGAGAAGCGAGGCCCCATAGCCACCATCACTTTGAACCGTCCCGATTCTCTAAATGCACTCAATAACCAGTTGCGGGTGGAGATCGTGCAGTGCATCGATGAGTGCGGGGACGATGAGGAGGTTAGGGTAGTAGTGGTAAAGGGTGCGGGGCGCGCCTTTTGTGCCGGCGATGACCTGCGCAGCGGGGGAACCACCGATCCCCCCAGTCGCAGGAAAGGCCCTACGGACGTGGTCCTAGCCATCAGGCATCTTAGAAAGCCGGTGATCGCCGCTTTGCAGGGTTTCGCCTTCGGAGCTGGCATGGAATTGGCGATGGCCTGCGACTTCAGGATCGCCGCCGAGGGCACTCAGTTGGCTGAACCCTTTGTAAAGAGGGGCATCATGTACGGAGGGTACCTATTGCCCCGCTACGTGGGAATCGGCAGGGCCACGGAGATGCTGCTTACAGGCGAGCCGATCACTGTGGAGGAAGCAGAGAGTTGGGGTCTGGTCACCAGGGTAGTGCCAGCCGACAAGTTAGAGGCCACGGTAGAGGAATGGGCCCAGCGCTTTGCCACCGCCGCTACCCTCGCTATAGGTGGCCTTAAAGAAGTGATCAATCAAGGCCTTGGCGTTGGGATTGAGCAGGGGTTCCAGTATCTGGCCTACGAATCGGCTAAGATTGCCAACTCTGAGGACAGGATTGAGGGCGTGCGGGCCTTTCGTGAGAAACG
This sequence comes from Dehalococcoidia bacterium, assembly GCA_016844365.1. The sequence continues at coordinate 1,875 of JAENIT010000036.1, read as the reverse complement.
GCAGCCAGTCTTTAAGGGCAGATAACGTTTTCGAGAGCGCTGCATAAGGCGGACAGGACGGTTGTTGCCTGTCCGCCTTGCGGACTCCGTGCGCGAAGAGGCTCTCGAAGGCGATGGGGGGCCATCGCACGGATGGAGCGCTAGCAGATATAGCTAAACGCTGGCCTCTACCAAGGAGGCGGGAGAATCTTGGGGACTCACGTACCACAGATGGCTCCGTCGTAGCTCATGGAGCTTCCGTAGGCCCTTTTTGGTGTCACTGGCGACTCGCGCTCCGTCGCAGTGGAGAAGGCGGTACTGAAAGCGCCAGTAAGAGAACTCCTGAAGCTCATCCAGCCCTATCTCTTCAATCTGCTCGCGCCCCTTCTCCCCGCGGAACTGGACCAGGAGTTCAGACTCTCCGGCCCCATAAAGCCGGTAGTAAGCTCGCTCCGTAGCCAGGCGGGCCCCTGTCAAACCCTGGTAGCTGTGCTCCTTCAGCACCTCATCCTCCAGGGCCAACAGTATCGCCTCTTCGATAATAACCCCATAAAAGTAATTCAGATAAGCGCGGTACTTGGGACCGCCGATAAGGCTCTTGAACTCCTGGGGACTCAACTCTAGAGGGGGTCTTCCGCGAAAAAGAAGCTCCGTCATCTCCCGTTCAGGGATCAAGCCGTCGATTTCCTCACAAAGACGCTCCGCCAAAAGAAGCCAGTCAAAGGCCTCGTTGCCGACCAAGTACTTGCACTCTCTCCCCTGGAACAGCTCTCTGGGAGAGCTCCAGAGGCCAATAGCCTCGAGAAGCGCTATGTACCAGTGCCTGTCCTTGCTTATAGCCTCCCTCAAATGGCGGATGGCCTCGGCATCGTCCAGGCTTGCGTTATTATGGAAACCCTCTCCATCCATTACTTGTGTCTTCTTTGCCACCTGGTCTTTTTAAGCAGCTTCCGGTGCTTCTGCTTGTTCATCTTTTTTCTACGTTTCTTGACTACGGAGCCCATTTACAATCCTCACAATCTACATGAATGCCAGCTAAATTTACCACATATTGACTAAAAGTTAAAGCCTATGTACTAGTTCACTTTGCTAAATACCCAGAAATGCTTCAACTTCTGCGAGCGGTCTACTGTTCAGGATATGGCGCGCCTCGCACCAGCCCCGCCGAGCTATGCCGACGCCGAAGTGCATGTAGTCCAGATGCTCTACCCTGTGGGCATCGGTAGAGATAACTAGAGTCACCCCCAACTCCCGGGCTCGATGGATGTGCGTGTCCTTCAAGTCCAGGCGGCTGGGTGAGGCGTTGATCTCCAGGGCCGTCCCCGTGGCTGCGGCAGCCCTAAAGATGGCCTCAGTGTCCAGAGCCACAGGCTCCCGATCGCCCAGCAGTCGACAGGTCAGATGGCCGATTATGTCAACATGAGGGTTGCGCATAGCCTTGATGATTCGCTCCGTCATCCTGGCGGCCTCCTGGCCCATGGCCGAGTGCACCGAGGCCACCACCACGTCCAACTCCGCCAGTACCTCGTCCGGGTAGTCCAGGGAGCCGTCGGCGCGGATGTCCACCTCGGACCCAGTGAAGATGCGGATGTCTCCATACCGTTCGTTGAGCTCCCTGATCTCCCTGATGTGCTCTCTAAGCCGTTCTATCGACAATCCGTTCGCGATGCCCCTACCCGCGGAGTGATCGGTGATGGCTATGTACTGGTAGCCTCTGGCCCGGGCCGCCTGCACCATCTCCTCAGTAGTATTGTGGCCGTCGCTCCATAGGGTGTGATCGTGGAGGTCGCCCTTGATGGCCGATAGCTCCACCAGACTTGGGATCGCGCCCTTCTCCGCCAGCTCTATCTCCACGCCCCCCTCTCGTATCTCCGGAGGTATATACTGAAGGCCAAG
>JAENIT010000208.1 GCA_016844365.1 Dehalococcoidia bacterium | reverse complement strand
GGCCCACTCTGGCTCGAGACCCTGGTTTACCCGTTGCCATATGGGGTTCTTGGAGCCAGCATTTGTGGACTTGAACAGCCCGCCGTAAGCGCTGCCAGCAAAGATTGTCTGGTCATTACCGAAGAATGGGGATATCGCGAAGGAAGTGATCCACAGATCGGTTAACGCTGAGTTGGAGGGCGTGATAGAGCTCCACACAGCAAGCTGTATAACAGCGTCATCTATGGCCACCGCTATCCCCCGGCTTTGAGCGCCCCTGCCTACGGCGCAAGCGGTGGTACGGATAGGAGGTATCTCAGTAGCTAGTTCACTCACAGGCCGCACCACAACCCGGGCGCTAAGAGTGGCCTGAGCGCCTGGAGCAAGGCTGGAGACGGTGCCCACCGCCAAGTCGTCCACAGTCTCGTCAGGGTCAGTATCTGGATTATCGGTGCATCCTGAGCTATCGTTTCCCTGGAGGTCATCGACCACGTTTATGTCAGTTAGAATCTCTTGGCCCTCATTGATTAGATTGTAGGTCAGGACTACGCTGCCAGGAACGGTATAGAAGACCTGTCCGTCCTCCATATTGCCCGCGGTCTTTATCAACCTTAGTCCCATAACCGGCTGAGTAGTTACAACCTCCACCCTGGCGTCATCGGTGTCTGTAACGCTGCTGCTTAAGTTATCCCCATAGAAACCGGTGGCTGTGGCAATGTTAGTTGTGTCTTCGGAAATCAGCAGGCTGAGTGTTAGGTTAGTGAACGCTAGGGGGCTCAGGGATCCAATGACTCCCACCTGAATATCGTCGGTAGTATCCCCGGAGGTACCGTTATCATCGTTTACCACGATGTTCTGCAGGACTTCTGTTTCGCCCAGGTTCTTAACCTCATAGTTATAGGTAACAGTTCCCGCCTGGATCCTAAAGATTGAGCCATCTGCAGAATTTCCAGCACGTTTAATGAGACTCGGATAAGCGCTGGAATCTGCTGCGTCTTCGATTCTGAAGTGGCCTCCACCTGCTCCGGCTCCACCAACACCTCGGAGAGACCATACGATAACCCCGGTATAGGGGGAAGGCCCGGCAAAGACGGAGGAGTTACACCGGGAACAGGTGTCGGAGCAGTTCCCGCCCCAGGCGTGACCACAGGTGTGGGTGTGACCAGCAGCCGAGGCTCAGAGAGCTTGCCTGCTATTCGGTACACCCCGCTAAATCGGGTCCCTAAGAAAAGGGTGCTGTCGTTGGCGAAGTTAGCGGATGGGGCAAAGGCCTGCACTGATCGGTCGGAGAGACCCGCATCGTAGGCGAACCAGATAACGCCGCTATCTGTGGAGCGGAACAGGTTGCCGTCCATGCCTACGAACACGGTCTTGTCAGAGGCGTAGTTGGGAGAGATAACTAGGGCTTGAATAGCCTTGCCTGTAGGCAGGCCAGCGCTTACGGAGACCCAGGTACTGGACCCGTCAGAGGACCGAAAAACACCACTGCGGGTGCCGGCAAAGAGGGTACGGTCCCCCGTTCCCTTTAGCCTATCGCACCGGTCAAAGTTGGGAGAGATCGCCAGAGAGAGCACACTCATGTCGGTAAGACCGTTGTTCACCGGCGACCAGACCCCGTCCACATCTTTGCTGGTGGTGCGGTAGACTCCGTTGCCGTCCGTAGCGAAAAACGCCGTGTTATCGCAGGGGAAGGCTGGGGATACAGCTATAGCCGAAACGTTGAGGTTAAAGGGGACTGTTACGGGTGTCAGCTCATTGACGCCGGCCTTGACCTGTTTAAGGAAATCCCAGGGCAGGAGGACCAAAAGCAGGAAAACACCCAAAAGTGCCGAAACCAAGAAGGTTCTTCGTTTTAAATTGTTTTTTAACATGGTTGTACACGACGCCTGACGGCGTGGAAGCCAATATCCCCCTCTAGAATTATGTCCTTAGCTGCGCTTACCCAGAATGCTAACGCAGGGACACAGCAGACGTTACCCAACGGGGATGAGTGCGCCTTTGATGGCATAAGTGGTTATGATAGAATAAATTTTGAAATGAGCAGCGCCAGAGATTTCAGCCTTCTACTAAGGGATCTTCCCGCCAAGCCCGGGGTGTATCTTCTGAAGGACACTCACGGGAACATACTGTACGTGGGCAAAGCGGCCAGCCTGCGTAACCGAGTCTCTTCTTACTTCGGCGCGCCCTCCAGCCCGACTCCCAAGCTCAAGAAAATGATGGCCCAGGTAACGGACCTGGACTTTATACTCACTGAGTCCGAGCAAGAGGCCCTGATCCTGGAGAACGAGCTTATCAAAAGGCACAAGCCTCGTTACAACGTCCAGCTCAAAGATGACAAAACATACCCCTACTTAAAGGTGAGTGTTAATGAGGACTGGCCCCAGGTGTTTATCACACGCCGAGTAGAGGACGACGGCGCTCGTTACTTCGGCCCCTACGCCAATTCCGGCTCAGTACGAAGGACTATGGACCTGGTGAAGCGTCTCTTCCCATACCGCTCCTGCAACAAGACCATCACTGGTAATGACCCTCGTCCCTGCTTGGATTTCTACATCAATCGATGCGTGGGGCCCTGCATTGGGGCTATCGCGCGGGAAGAGTACCTGAAGGTTATCGACCATGTAATCATGTTCCTGGAGGGCAAAGAGGATCGTGTAGCGACAGAGCTGAAGGGCCAGATGGAGGAGGCGTCAGCCAATCTGGAGTTCGAGAGGGCGGCAGTGCTACGGGATCGGATACGGGATGTGGAGCGAGTGCTGGAGCGCCAGAAGATAGCATCCACACTCAATGGAGACCAGGATGTGATATCCTTGGCCCAGGATGGGGACGACTGCTGTGTCCAGGTCTTTGTCATCAGAGGCGGCAGGCTCCACGCCCGAGAGCACTTTATGGTCGAAGGGGCTCACGATGAGGAGCCGGGTCGGATAATGACCTCCTTCGTCCAGCAGTTCTACTCCTCAGCCCTCACCATTCCTCCTCTCATCCTATTGCAGCATCCCCTGGAGGATGGGGAAGTCATCAGTGAGTGGCTCCACCACAAACGTGGAGGGAAGGTCGATCTTAGAGTCCCCCAGAGGGGTGAACGGAAACGGCTCGTGGAGCTAGTCGCCGAGAACGCCCGACAGACCTTGCAACAGAGCAGAGCTAAGTGGCTGTCCAGTGCCCTTGAGGAGCTACAGGAGCACCTTAACCTGTCGCGGATCCCGCGACGCATGGAGTGCTACGACATCTCCGATATCCAGGGCACCTCCGCAGTGGGCAGCATGGTAGTGTTCCAGGAGGGTAGGCCCAAGACCTCTGACTACAGGCGATTTCAGATCAAAACCGTCGGCGGAAACGACGACTACGCCATGATGCGGGAGGTGCTGCGCCGCAGGTTCCGCCGTGGCCGCGCCCTCAAGCCGCCTGTCACCTACCTGGACGGAGATTTGGAGGAACAGCCCTTCGACCAGGCTCTCCGCGTAAGCGTCCCGCGGACGGGACTCTCGCAGAGCGGAGGAGTCCGACAAGTCGGACAGGACAGACCCTTGGAGGAGGCTAAAGATTACTCAAGCCAGGAAGGCGATGGGAACGGAGCATCCTCCTGGGCTGTGATGCCTGATCTGGTGCTTATAGACGGCGGTCGGGGGCACCTGAACGCGGCTTTAGAGGTGATGCGAGAGCTGGGCCTACACAACATCCCCACCGCAAGCCTCGCCAAGCAAAGGGAGGAGGTGTTTCTGCCCTACATGCCGGAACCCGTGATCCTGCCCCGAGACTCCCAGGGCCTATATCTCCTTCAGAGGATAAGGGACGAGGCTCACCGCTTCGCCATAACCTATCATCGAAAGGTGCGCAGCAGAGGCGCTACCAGGTCCCTTCTGGACTCGGTGCCGGGCATAGGCCCCGCCCGTAAGAAGGGTCTCCTGAAGCGATTCGGCAGTGTGAAGGGGATAAGAGAGGCGGAAGTGGACGAGATCGCGGCTGTGGTGGGCATGACTCGCTCCCTAGCCAGAAGGCTCAAGGAGCGCCTGTGATTTTCGACCCTCCTATGCACTGCCCTTAGCGACGCGGGCTAAAGGAATAGGATGTTTTGAAACGTGAGCGTGGCTACATGCTGAGCATAGTCTGTGATTTCGACGGGACCATAACAATGGACGACATGGCCGTGGCAATGCTAACAGCCTTCGCGATCGGCGATTGGGAGCGCTGGGACGACGAGTTCGCCGCAGGCCGCATTACCATCGAGGAGTGCCTGGTGAAGGAGTTCGCCCACGTAGCGGCCTCTCGCCGTGAGCTGACTGAGTACGCCGTAGCCCACGCTCGGATCCGTCCCGGGTTCCCCGAGTTTCTGGACTTCTGCGCCAGCAGTAACATAGCTCTGACTGTTGCCAGCGCCGGGTTGGAGTTCTATATCAAAGCTATTTTAGGGAAGGCTGGGGTGAAAGCGCCAGAGCTAGTGTGCGGGAAGGCCCGATTTAGCTCCGGGGGGCTGCGAGTATCCTTTGCCCATCTGAAAAATAAGAACAGCGAGGGTTATTTAGACCTCAAGGAACAAGTTGTAGAGCGATTGCATCAGGAGGGGCTAGAAGTCGCCTACATCGGCGACGGGCGACCGGACTTTCCAGCGGCGCAACGCGCCGACCTAGTGTTCGCGCGAGGGCGCTTGGCTGAGCTGTGTGATAGGGCTGATATAAAATACTGGCCCTTCGTAGATTTCCATGATGTCATGGCTGTTATCGCCAAAACCCCGGTCGTAGTCCAGCCATGATGGCGCGGGGAGCGAAAGGAGCTGTATGGGCTACTACATGATGGGCCCGCCACCACCAGGGAGCCGGTGGCGCAAGTTCATACCCAAGCGGATTCTCGCCATCCTGGACGAGATCCAAGAGATCTCCGGCGTGGTGGGCGCGGTCTTCAGCGTATTGCTCCCCATCTTCGGCTTTTTCTTAGTTTTCGCCTTCATCTGCGGGGCCAGCCTGTGGCTAGTAAGCCTCGTAAGCGGCGGCTAGCTTAGAGCCCTCTCATCGCCCGCTCTCTCCTATCGGACACAGAGGCCCCCTGTGCTGCTGCTGTTGAAG
>JAENIT010000035.1 GCA_016844365.1 Dehalococcoidia bacterium | reverse complement strand
GCCACCGGGATAAGAACGGTGTTGTAGGCGAAGGCCCAGAACAGGTTCTGCCATATAGTGCGGACGGTGCGTTTGGAAAGCTGGATGGCTGTGGCCACACCCTTCAGGTCTCCGCTAATCAGGGTGATGTCTGAGGCCTCCATAGCCACATCGGTTCCGGTGCCGATGGCGATTCCAACGTTAGCTTGGGCCAGGGCTGGTGCATCGTTGATGCCGTCACCAACCATAGCCACCACGCGTCCTTCAGCCTGGAGTCTCTTGATCTCACCAGTCTTGTCCTCGGGAAGCACCTCGGCCAGCGCTCTTCCTACGCCCACCTGCCGGGCTATGGCCTCAGCGGTACGGCGGTTGTCCCCTGTTAACATCACGACTTCCAGGCCCATGCCCTTCAGCCGAGCAATGGCCTCGACCGCTCCGGGCTTTACCGGGTCCTGGACGGCGATGATACCGGTCAGTCTACCGTTTGCGGCCACGTACACCGGAGTCTTCCCCTGTGCCGCTAGCTCCGCCGCTGTATCACGGTACCCGTCCAACTCTATCCCACGGGCCTCCATGAACCTGAGGTTGCCCAGAAGTATGGACTGCCCGTTCATCCTCGCCTCAACGCCGTGGCCAGGGACCGCGAGGAACTCGGAAACCTCGGCCACAGGTACTTGGAGCTCCTTAGCCTTGGCTAGAATAGCCTCGGCCAAGGGGTGCTCCGAGCCTCGCTCGGCTGCGGCTGCGATGCTAATTAGCTCTTCCTTAGAGGCGCCGGCGGCAGTGACCAAGTCTGTTACTACTGGCTTGCCCTGGGTTATTGTTCCTGTTTTATCTAGAACTATAGTATTCACCTTATGGGCCCCCTCCAGGGCATCAGCGCCTCGGATAAGGACGCCGTGCTCAGCCCCCTTGCCTACGCCCACGATGATGGCTGTGGGAGTGGCGAGGCCGAGGGCGCAGGGGCAGGCTATTATAAGCACCGCGACTGAGTTTAGGACTGCGAAGGTGAATGCCGGCTCCGGCCCGAAGACCATCCAGGCAATAAAGGTAAGAATGGCTATCAATATGACCGCAGGGACGAAGATACTGGCGATCTGGTCCACCAGCCGCTGCACCGGCGCTTTGGATCCTTGGGCCTCTTCCACTAGGCGGATGATCTGGGCCAGGGCCGTTTGGCTCCCTACTTTGGTAGCCCTGAATTTAAAGCTCCCCAACTTATTCACGGTAGCCCCAAAGACCTCGTCCCCCGGCCCCTTCTCCACGGGGATGCTCTCCCCCGTGAGCATGGACTCATCTATACTAGAGCGACCCTCTAGCACTATTCCGTCCACAGGGATCCTTTCCCCAGGCCTTACTGTTATCACGTCCTCGGACAGCACCTGGTCTACGGGCAGATCCATCTCCATGCCGTTCCGCACTACCCGCGCCGTCTTGGCCTGAAGGCCCATAAGTTTCTTGATGGCGTCGGAGGCGCGACCTCGGGCTCCAGCTTCCAGGTATCGGCCCAGCAGGATAAAGGCGACGATCACAGCCGCGACGTCGTAGTAGACCTCCTTGGATGCAACAATTCCCTGGAACAAACCCGGGAAGAAGGTTAAGGCCGTGCTATAAAGCCAGGCTGTGCCTGTGCCCACTGCGATAAGAGTGTTCATATTGGATGTCTTGTGCTTCAGCGCCACCCAAGCGCCGGTGAAGAAATCGGAGCCAGCCCAGAATATGACAGGGGTTGCTATCAGAAACATCACGGTGTTTAGGAGCTCCTGAGACACATGGGGGAAGATGGGAAACATGTGTCCGAAACTAAGGGCCATTACGGTTAGGCCTCCAGGCAGTGCAAACAGGAAGCGTTTACGCAGCCTCGAGGCTTCCTCGGCCTTGGCTAGAGCGTGCTGGTCGAACTCTTCCTCCTCCACGCCAGTAGAGCTGAACCCGCTGGCTTCTACGGCCGCGCGCTCTACGGTAGCTTTACCGTCGCTGGTATCTACAGAGACCCACTTAACCCCAGGGATGGACATCAGTGCCCTGGTTAAAGCAGCGCCCTCCTCTGCGCTCGATAGGCCGCTTAGGAGCAAGGTCTTTTTCTCGGTTCGGAGGCCATAGCCCACATCCTCCACAGCCAGGCGCAGGGTCTCGATGGGAATCTCCTGAGACAGCTCAACGGTAGCCTTCTCCGTGGCCAGATTGACTCGGACATCAGAGACGCCGGGCACGTCTTGTAGGGCGTGCTCCACATGGGCGACGCAGGAGGCGCAGGTCATTCCAGTGACGCCCAATGTGACTACTTTAATCCCGAACTCTCTATCCTCGATTCGCTCTTTCGTTGCCATAAGACTATCCTTAGTGTTGTTCCCTCCCCCTCTTAGGGGGAGGGAGGGCTAAATATCCTCCTCTCCCTTGATGGGAGAGGGTAGGGTGAGGGTGACACCACCTTCCCGCAATGCCTCCAAGATGCTCTCCAGAACCCCTTGAGGGTTGCTCAAAACCTCGTTGTTCCAAAAAGAGGGAATTCAACCCCTCCCTCTAACTCCCTCCCCTTGTGGGAGGGAGTTAGAGGGAGGGGTAGCTCTATACTTGGCTAGTGCGGCCTTGGGGTCCTGGGTAGGCCATAGGCTACGGGGACGTTCCCACCCCAAGGGGCTGCCACCTGGGTTTCGTGGATGGTGTGGCCGCCAACGTCATCATCCAGGCCATCTGCCTTGCGCTCATCCAAGTAAGCCTCCAGGTGCTCTTTCGCTTCAGGCCCCACAAAGTGGACGTTGCCGCAGCAGCAGTGCTCGTGGCCCGATTCCTGGGTCCCCTGCTGGTAGCGGGCGTTGGGCTTGCAACCGCAGGCGCAATCGTAGCGCACCAGCATGGTGTCGGGGCGAGCAGACATTTGCCGAACTATGAACTCCATTTTGCTTCTCCTTTTCTTTCATTATCGCGCTTTCTTGTTGATGATGGCAGTGGATGAGCCGTAGTGTGGTCTCAGTTCGGCAGGCTTATCCTGAGGGAAATCGACGGGCACACTACAAGCAGTTCGAGAGCCTCTCCGCGCACGGAGTCCCGACTTGTCGGGACAAGGCGGACACTACAAGCATTACTTATCGGCCAGGCTGTAAAGCTCCAGCAGCTCGCTTATGACCTGCTCCTCTCGACCCTCGCGGATGCCGGTAGAGACGCAGTTCCGCAGATGGGCGTCCAGCATCATGCTCTCCAGCTTCTCAATGGCCTTGCGCACGGCGAAGGTCTGCCGCAGGATGTCAGCGCAGTATTTCTCCTCCTCGACCATCTTCCGCACACCCTTGAGGTGCCCTTCGATATAGTTCAACCGCTTTAAGTATTCTTCTTGGGACGACATTCCACGAGCCTCCCCTCCGGACTGGGCCGGATAAACTCATATCCCCTTCTGGTACCCCTACCCCCTGGATAGGGGTTTTGTATTACGATCGTACTACAGCCCCGTGACGCTGTCAACCCGACTGTCCCAGCGGCAGATTCCGTCCTGTCCATCAGGGAGTTGCTACCTTGGGGCTTTCTCTCTTGGGGAATCCCGCAGTCTCCTCGCCACGACTGCCAGGGCCACGAAGAGCCAGAAGAGGGCCACGGTATGGGGGAACTGTAGGTTAAAGAAGTAGTGGTCAAAGATACCGGCTGAGAGAGCTCCTATAACTCCCGCCAAGGCCCCGCTCTCTGCCGCCTCCAGGGTGGGGTCTCTTCCGCCAATCCGCCTACGAAACATGGTGTAGAAGAGGACGGACATGGTCAGCAGAAAAGCCCCCAGTCCTACCAATCCCATCTCCGCGGCAATAAGCAGGTAAATACTCGCAGTGGCCGTGTAGATATCGATGTCCGGAGTCTCTCCGAACCCAACCCCCAGGACGGGATAGCGAGAGATAAGCGTTAGGGAGTCTTTGTACTCGCCCAAACGCATCTGGGCCGCACGATCGGCGAAGGAGATGCCGGACTGGAAACGCTGCACAAAGACCTGTCCCTGGGGCATGGTGAATACGAGCACTACCAGGAGGGCCACTCCCAGCCAGACCCTTCTGTAGCGCAGATTGGCTACGAAGAGCACTGCAATTGCTGCCCCAAACCATGAGCTTCGGCTGTAGGTGAGAAGAAGGGCCGCCACTGTTGCCACCGTAGCGACCAAAATCAGCGGTTTTGGCAGGAGAGATCGGGGCCCGAAGATCTGGGCTAGAAGCAGTGGAATAATCAGCATGAGCATCCCCCCTAAGACGTTGGGATCTATGCTGGTGCCCGTAGCTCTTAGCGTCCCAGTGCCGGCTATGTATCGAAGGACCTGAGAGCCTGTCGGATAACCAAAAGGGGCTAGAGGGTTCAGAAGTGTTGGGGAGATCGCTGTGGGAAGGAAATAGAGGGCCAGGGCTGTGGCGGCCGCGGCTGTGGCCCCCAGGATGAGGGCAGCTACAACCTGCTCCAGATGAGCCTTATCTTTAATGCTGTTGGTGATAGTGAAATAAAAGAGGATGCTGTTTATACTCTTCAAAAAAAATCGTGCTATCTCGTCCGATGCTCGGTCTATTCCCAGGATGAAGGATGTTGCCGCCAGACCGATGAATAAGAGTATGGGGGCGTCTAGGGGAGTGATTACCAAACGCTCCTGAGGCCTGAGGAGCAGCCTCGCCATCCAGAGGACTAGGGCGAAGGAGAGGGTGGCATCCAGGAAGGTGAGGCGTACGCCCCCTAATGGTATCGGTATAACGGCGAAGGGCAGCATATAAGCCACCCCAACGACTAACAGAGTTCCCACTTGCCGTCGGGTAAGGCAGGCGATGGCTAAAAGAACCCCTATAAGAAGCGCTGGCCCGGCCATGGGGTGGACGGCGGCAGTTACCAAGCCGGCGAATGTCCCGGCTACCAGGCCGATGGCCACCATTAGAAACGGATTGCTCAGAGATGGGATCGATATGCGCCGGATTAAAGTAGTCACGATTACCCTTTGGACTCCGTTCTATCCGGAGACTATGGGAGCCTTCGCCGCCCCCTCCAAGACGGAGCGGTAGACCTGGACGGTCTTTTCAGCCGCAGCTTGTGGAGAGAAGGCGTTGGCTATAGCGCGGCCCCCCTGTCCCAGCCGCTGGCACAGACTGTTAGAGCTCACTAGGTTCATTACCGCTTCAACTATCGCCTCCGGGCTTTTTGGATGGACCAGGATACAGTTCTCTCGATTAACAAGGGTGGGCCCTTCCCATGGAAGGGCTGCGAACTGCGCTGGGGCAACCTCCACCTTAGGAACGGTGGTGACGACGGGGATTCCGTGAGCCAGGGCCGATATGAGGGTGTTCCTGCGAAAAGAGGCCCCGTCCTCGTAGGGGAGTAGGCAGATGTCCAGGGAGGCCAGGGCCGCAGACAGGTCGGCGAGGGGCATATATCCCGTCCAGATGATGGACTCCGTAAGGCTCAGGTCATGTGCCATCCTCAAGATCATGTCGCGGTAGGCGATGTTGGTGATGTCAGAGGCCCCCACCTGCTCTCCGATCATCATCAGCCTGGCCTTGACTCCCACCTCTAAGAGCTGTCTCAGGGCCAGGAGAATAACGTCCACCCCCTTGCTCTGGTTCAGGAATCCGAAAAAGCCGAGAAGCAGCTCTCCTTCTGCGACACCCCATTTGGTTCTCCAAGACATCCTATCGAACTCCGGGCCCACTAACGGAGGAGAGTTTATAATCAGGGGAACTATGGCTAATTGGGGCCTTTTTGTGCCCTTTCCGGCCTTCTCCTGAATGCGGAGGACCTCAAAGGCGTCATTTCCGTTGGTTACGATTACACAATCACTGTCCAGGATCAGCCTGCGGTTGACCCAGCTCCTGATGGGGCTGGCCTTCGGGAATAGGTATGGCTCTCGCAGGTCGTGGAGGGTGGTTACCACCGGGCGATGCGTGCTCCGTCTCAACCAGAAGGGGAGCAGGTTGATGGCAGGGCTCATAGCGTAAGCGGCGGTCTGGTACTGGATGTGGACCAGGTCCGCCTGGGCTTCACGCACCGCCTGGGATATTCTGGGCCAAGAGGCGAAGCTCCATCCCGTAATTATGGGCCACACCGAGACGGGGCCGTTTTGGGTGCGGAGTCCAGAGGCGGCGGTAGAAGTGAGCACCGTGGATGACACGTCCCTGTCGCCCAGGGCGTGGGCCAGGCCCTCCACCTGGTCCGCTACCCCCCCGCGCATCGGCGGGTACTCTCCGGTGATAAAAAGTACCTTCATGCTTGCAGCGAGCCTGGTCGTCTAGTCGACCCTGTCGAATCTGTCCTTAGCCTGGACCTTAGCACTCCGTTAATGAGGGCCAGCCTCTCCCTTCTAAGGGCCCGCTTATGACCCAGGGCCAGCTTGGCCCCCTCCTCCAGGAACTGGAATAGGTACATACCCAAGAGATACCTCCTGAGGAGTCCGCCAGCGATGCTGCCATGATGCTTGGCGAAAAACTTCCACTTGCTTTCGTTAAAATAGATGTTGCGGCGAAGCATGTCCTGGGCGCTGCTCCGTCCGTAATGATGGACAACTTTGGCCGAGGGTATGTATACCACCCGCCAACCCACAGCCTTGGCTCGGTAGCACCAGTCCATCTCCTCCGAGTACATAAAGAAACGCTCATCCAGGGGGCCTACCTCGGTTAAGATCTCCTGACGCATCATCAGACAGGCCCCCACCAGCCAGTCCACATCCTGCACCTCGTCGTCCGACATATCCTTGCAGTAAAATTTGCTAAGCATCGGTAATTTGGACAGCCACCTCTGGAGGGGGGTGCTTTCTACAAGCGCGGTAGCCATAGAGGGAAAGCGCCGGCGGGAGGACTGCACCGTACCGTCAGGGTTGAGAAGTTTGGGGCCAAGGGCGGCCACGTCTCGGTGTCGCCCCATGTACTCTACCATCATCGATAGCGAGTTTTCCATGACCTCGGTGTCCGGGTTTAGCAGGAGTATGTATCTCCCCTGGGACACGGCGATGCCCTGGTTGCAGGCGGCGGTGAACCCGCGGTTCTCTTCATTAGAAATCAGGCGCACCCATCGAAACTCCTCCACCACCATGGCGCAGCTATTATCCTTAGAGGCGTTGTCGATAACCACCACCTCCATCGCCAGGCCAGGCTTGCGCTGCTTCTCGGCCCACAGGGAAGAGAGGCAGCGTCTCAGGTACTCCTCCACGTTCCAGTTGACTATGATGACTGAGAGGTCCATCTACGTTATTTCCCAGCGAGGGCATCTGCCCCCGCGGGCGAGGCGACCTCGCCCCTACTGATTCCGCACTCGCGCCGCTATTGCAAGGGTGAAAACGCCGATGGGCGCAGGATTTTACTGACGATCTTCTCCACCTTGGGATGCTCCAGGCTCTCTCGCCGGTACTGCAGCATCTCCGGATCGCTGTCTATCTGGGCCCAAACTCGCTCCCGATGGGCCAGGTTCTCAAAGGACAGGATGTAGGTGACCTCGTTGCTCTGCCCCAGCATCGTTGTCCAGAAACCAACCATCTTCGCTCCGTGCCTCTCGAACACCTTTAGCGGCGTCTTCGCGAAGGCCTCGAGGAACTCCGGGAGCTTTCCTGGCAGCATGTAGTAAGATCGGTGTTCGTAGATCATTTCTCTTCTCCATCGTAATCTCGAAGGTATGCACCCTTCTCAAGGGATATTATACACAGGCCCCTGGCAAGCGCAATGGCGCATCGAAAATCGTTGACTTTCCCCCTCGGCGTGGGTACACTTGGGCTAGCTTTGGCCTGAGGCTCCTGCTAATACGGCTTGAGTCCCCTCCCTCTAACTCCCTCCCACAAGGGGAGGGAGGACAGTTGCCCTCTCCCTCGATGGGAGAGGGCTGGGTGAGGGTGAAATCAGAGTCCGTCAACAAGAGGGGGTGAAACAATGAAGTGGACTGGCCTAATCCTCCTGACCCTGCTCATTGCGACAGCCGTCGTCGCCCGCACCATCAACGCTGAACAGGGATCCGGCCGAGAGCGGTTCACCACACAGGCCCTGGACGCGCCAACCCTCACCAGCCCGCTCCACGCCGCTCGACTGACCACCCTGGGGCCGACCCTCGGCTGGGTAAACCCCACTGGGACCACTCAGTACCACCTTCAGCTCACCCCCTTCAACGGCGACGGCCCTGGGGTGGACCTCCACGTCGGCTCTCCAGGCAGCTCCTTGGAGATTCCGCCGCCGCCCCGATGGTACGGGCTGCTGCCGGACATGACCTACACCTGGCGAGTCCGGGTCTCCGCCGCCTCTACTTTTGTAGCTCTGGAGGACGACTCTTGGAGCCCCTGGTCTCCGGAGCGCTCCTTCAGGACCCCCATCAGGACCAGTGCCAGTATATCCCTCATGTCTCCCGGAGATGGGGCCGTCGTGTCCACCACTTACACAGATTTGCGTTGGGGCAACAGCCTAACGGACGCCTACTACTACGAGCTACAGGTGAGCGGCGATCCTACTTTCAACGTGGACCCGGCCACGGCCACCTCCTTTGTGTGGAGTAACCTCGCGCACGGT
>JAENIT010000034.1 GCA_016844365.1 Dehalococcoidia bacterium | reverse complement strand
CTTAAAGCTGGTGTACAGGCCTATAAATGCCATCAGGGAGCTTAGCCCTCTGGCCCGGATTCTTCCCTACAACAGCTACCTCCTGTGGCTCTCCCAGTTCGGATTTCGCCACAACCATCACGTTATATTCGACCACATGGCGGCTCCTGTGGCCTTCTACATCAGGCGGGAGGAGTTTGAAAGCTGGTTCCGAGAGGCGGGTCTCGAGGAGGTGGTCATCTCCTGGCGCAATCAGAATAGCTGGCGGGGGTGGGGGAGGCTTAAGAGCCGAGCCCCCGTTAGCTCGTAAAACCGTTCCTAGGTGTGAATGAAGAGAATGCGGATTCTCATCATTAATTACGAGTTCCCGCCTTTAGGTGGCGGCGCTGGCTACGCCTCGTCGCAGATAGCCCGCCATCTGGCCGGGTTCGGCAACGAAGTCGCGGTCCTCACATCCGCCTATCGAGGACTTCCCGTCTTCGAGAGGCGAGACGGGTACCAGGTGCGCCGTGTCCCTGTGGTACGGCGACGAGTAGATCGCTGCTCTCTCCCTGAAATGGCGACCTTCATAGCTGGCGCGTTGGTGCCCGCGCTACTGCTAGCGCGCAGTTTCAGGCCCCATATTGCAGTTGTGTTCTTTGGTGTGCCTACAGGACCTTTGGGATGGGTCCTGAAGAAAGCGCTGGGTTTGCCCTATATCCTCTCTCTACGTGGGGGCGATGTCCCCGGGTTTCTTCAGGGCGAGCTGGGCATGGCCCATCGGCTACTGGGGCCTATGACCTCTTTTGTTTGGGATAATGCCAGCGTAGTGGTTGCCAACAGCAAGGGGCTGTCAGAGCTGGCGATGCGAAGCTATACCAAGGGTAGCGTAGAAGTTATACCCAACGGCGTGGACACCGATTTTTTCCATCCAACTTCCGACTCTAAGGGCGAGGGCAGTAGGTTTCGAATCCTCTTCGCCGGCCGCTTGGTGGAGCAGAAAGGAGCCAAGTATCTTATCGAGTGTCTCCCCTACGTGTCCCGCTGCGCTCCCATGCCAGTGGAGCTTGAGATTGTAGGTGAGGGGACCGAGGAGGCGGATAGGGCTACTCTGGGGGAGCGCTACCAGAAAGCGGATGTCTTTGCGCTCCCATCCTTCGAGGAGGGGATGCCGAACGTCGTTCTGGAGGCTATGGCAAGCGGCTTGCCTGTGGTTACCACTGATATCTATGGGACACGGGGATTGGTAAGATCAGGGGAGAACGGTTTTCTGGTTTCCACCGGGGACTCTGTGGCCCTTGGGGAGGCCATAGGCCGCCTGGTAGAGCAGCCAGGGCTGCGGATGGCTATGGGAAGGCGGTCGAGGGAGATAGCGGAAGAGTATAGCTGGGAGGCCACAGCCAGGGCCTACCTCGGTCTGTGCCAGAATGTATTACATGGATATTCGCAGGAGTTGCCATACACCAGGAAGAAAGGCGTCCTTGCCTGAATCGTGTCGCTTACAACGTTGAGGGGTTATAGCAGGAAAATGAAAATTCCTTGGCCTATTCTTCGGGCTGCCGTGAGTGTGCTCCTGCTGGGTCTGGTGATTGCCCAGGTGGAGATCTTGGACCTGTGGAGCTATATGGCCTCGGCAAATCTCGTCCTTGTGGCCGCGGGGTTTGCTGCGGCTATTGCCTCGTGGTGTGTAAACACTCAGAAGTGGGGGGTCTTGCTCAAGACTCTGGGCGAGGAGCAGTCTTTCTGGAGCCTGCTAGCCCTGAACTTCACGGGCCTTTTTTACAGTCTGGTGCTGCCCGGACAGGTGAGCGGCGAGGTTGTCAAAGGGATGAGGCTGAGCAAATTGGGTGTCAGGGTATCCAGCGTGGCGGTGTCCATAGCCGTCGATAGGGCGACGGGGGTTGTGGCCCTCGCGGTTTTCATCCTTGTGGGTACGCTGCTGGCTCCCAGGGTGCCGCTGGCGGGGCCCGTGTCCCTGGCTGCCCTAGCTCTCCTTGCTGTTATCTTTGTTCCATGGTTGCTGGTGGTAACGGGCCACCTCGGAAACGTATCACCCACCCTTCGAGGGGGAGAAGGCCTGGTAGGGGCTGTATTGAGGGCGACCAGCGCCTTGTGGAACGCCTTTGTCTCCTACCGAAAGCCCTCGGTTATGGGCGTCGCTCTCCTGTACTCTTTTGCTGCTCAATTGCTGGTGGTGGTGTCCAACTACATGGTGGCCCAAGCCCTGAACGTTCCCATCTCATTTGTTAGCCTCACGTGGGTGGTAGCAGCAGTTTCCATCCTACACCTGGCGCCTATATCCCTAGCAGGCCTGGGGGTTAGAGAGGGAGCTTATGTATTCCTTCTCTATCAATACGGAGTGCCCACGTCTCAGGGGTTAGGCCTGTCTCTGTTGGTCTTTGGGATCATACTGGGCCAGGGTTTAATAGGGGGGGTCATCGAGGCTGTATCGGCAGGAAGAATTTTATCTGTTGTGCAGCGACACTAGCTCCTTGCGCTGTTGAGGGGGGACATTGGTTGTCTTAGAACTGATCCTTTTCTACCTGGCCACGACCTTACTGCTTTCATACACTGGATACGGCGTTGTGCGGCTCCTGGCGCCGGAGGGGCTAAGGCGTTACGCTCTGATGATGCTCCCTCTCGTAGGGTACTGTGTCATCGCCATTGGAGGCTCTTTCCTCAACAGCACGATCCTGAACATGGCCCAGGCCACCTGGGTCATACTGGCCGCTGCCTCCGCGCTCAACCTCTACGTCCTACTTAAAGATAGGAGGATCGGGTTACCCTTCTCTTGGAGAGAGGAAGGTGTAGTAATTGGGCTGTCAGTTCTGAGCTACACCATAGGGGTGCTTCCCCTGGTTCACGCCGGCAGCACGGCCTTTCTGGGCGTGCAGTGGGACTTGGAGATCTACCTGCCATTAACGGAGTATCTGAAGCGCTTCCCGGTAAGGGAGGCCATCTACGCTCCGGCGAACCCTTTGCTGGAGACCCTGAACTCGATCCCTGTCAGGGGAGGGTCGGGATGGGGCTTCTCGTATGTGGAGGCTGTAGTAGATACAGTCCTGGGATGGCCCTCCTATCTGAGCTTCCGCCCACTTCTTCATCTCGTATACTCCCTGAGTATTCCGTCTCTCTATCTATTTTGCCGATCCATGTTAGGGGCCTCGGTGGGGGTGTCCATTGGAGCCAGCCTTCTGTGGGCGGCGAATGGACTCGGCCTGTGGATCGCCTCTGTGGGATTGGCGGGCCACGCCGCCATGTTTTTCGCTCTTCCGCTATCTATCACAGTATGTTATAGAGCTATAATAGATAATAATCGGGGACCCCTCGCACTGGCGGCCGTCATCGTAGCCGGTACGCTCCTATCCTTCTACACCGGGTCACTACCTCTCCTGGCGCTGCCCCTGGGGGTGATGACGCTGTTCTTGATGGTTCGGGGCGGCGGTAGGAGGATACTCGTTAGGGCCTTTGCGATTGCGGTTTTGGTGGGACTTTTTGGTTTCTTTGGACACTTGCGATTCTTGCAGGTAGTGCCCCTGTATTACACCCAGGGGTTTACTGAAGGGTGGCTTAATCCCGACTTCAGCTCTCTGGCCCAACCCCTGGGGCTGTGGCCCTACTTAGATGTCGAGGCCAAGATCGGTTACAAGGAGTTGGTGGGGGAAGCGCTGGCTCCAGTCGCCAGGGTGATGGTGGCTCCGTTGGTGGGATTGGCCCTGCTGATTGGCCTCGCTGGTGTGCTGAGAGGCGAGTGGTCAAGGCCGCTATTTGTGGCCCTGGCTCTGTCGTATGTGCTCTTTGGACTCTTCCTGCGGTTTATCGCGCCCTATCCTTACGGCTACTTCAAGCTCCTCTCCCTGTCTCACTTCCTACTAATGCCCGCATTGGCCCAGGGAATGGTGGTCCTGTGGCGGGGCCTCTCTCCGGCCCGCGCCTGGGCTGCCATCGAGGTTGAGGAGGCCACTGCTCGTGGATCTTCAGGCGCACTCAGGGCGCTATTGCGTGTGGGTATGACCTTGCTGGGGGGAGTTTTTGCGCTTGTGGTAGTAAGCAACACAACCCTGTCGGTGCTATTCTTCTGGTGGCCGGCCTTCGGTGAGCTGCCTCGCCAGGTCTGGGAGATGGATGCTCTCAAGCAGCGCCTGCCCCGCGGCGAAACGGTATACGTGAGCAGCAGCGAGGGATCGAACCGATGGGTATCAGGGATGATCTCCTATTTCCTAATAGACAACCCTATAGCGGGACACGTTAAAACGGCCTATGGAGAGGTCTCATCCCCTGTTTCCTCTGAAGAGTATCAATACTTGCTGGTGCAGGGCGGTCAATTTCCGCAGAGCGTAGGCCTTGCTGGAGTCACCAGGGAAGACCGGCTCTGGGAGAACTCCCTGGGAACCCTTTATCGAACGCCTTCCAGTTGGCTGGCGGCTTTGGACCTGGATGGGGCGGGAGCGGCCGCCCAGGTAACCTCGACTGAGCCTTTGATCCTAGCCCTCGCGCCCGAGAGCTGGGAGCTGAAATATAATGAGGCAGAGTTTCAAGGCAGAAACGCCAGGCCAGAAACGAACCAACAGGTGGAGCTGACTCTATTGAGCTTCCAGGACAAACAGGCGTCCGTAGAGCTTAACGGTAAAATCGAAAGGGTTACAGTGCCCAATGGACTGGTCCTGTATCGTACAGCGGTAGTGGGCACCCCAGCGATCCTTAAGCTGTTCCATGAAGATAGCGATCCTCTTTGGGTGCTATCTGCGAGGATATTGAGCCCCCAGAGCCACGATCCGTTACTCCTGCCAATGGACAACTCTATCGCGGTGTCGGCGAAATCCTCTGGCGAAGGGCTGGGCCAGGTGCTGGACGTGCAGTATGTTGCCAGAAACTCTCTGGGGGGTAATTTGATCTTAGGAGTAGAGCTGTATGGCAAAGGCGGAGGCCCAGCGCTGATCAGGCAAAAGATGATATGGCCTCTCACATACGTGCGGGAGCAGGGGAACGGGAACGTAACGTTTAATCTTATGGAGCACCTCCAATTGTGTATGGATTCTAGCTCAGGGGAGAGTCGTCCCGTCAAGGCTAGTAGCTCCCTGTCTCTACCTGACGATCTGTATCGGGTCCACCTGGTGGCCTACTATGCCAACCAGGAGCTTGCGCGATGGCCGTGGCTGATGTTCAACGTAGAAGGAGGCCGGGCGTACGGGGTGAGAGGTCGCATTTATGATCCTTACTTCGTCTCTGGTGTGCCTGTCCTGAACGACGCCCTGGCCATTGGGGATATTGCGCTACCGGGGGCGTCGATTTTCCTCTCATCCACTGTCCACCCGGACCGTTCCTTCATCCCAGCGATGGTCTGGCCTCTGAAGGAGCGGCATCTTTTCTCCGACGCTCCACGCCCCGAGTCACCCGTCGCTATAGCTGATCCGTCTGTAATCTATGATTACGCTCTTCTCGACGTGGATGAACAGCCAGAGCCGTATGGATATCGCGAGAAGGATGTGGTGTGGTGGAACCAGGAGGCCAAGATGTACCGTCGGGGCAAAGGTGGACCTGCAGCTCTCTTCCGATGGACAAGTGGGCTCGACTCTCCGTCGCTGCGCCAGGGGGAAGGAATTGAGATGAACTTGGGGCCGGGGAGTGTGAGTTTGGCCTTGCCTGCGGGGCGAGAGCATATATCGAAGGGGCCTTTAGCCAGAGACGGCGTCCAGGTCGAGATAACCGTAGCTGCCAGCCAAAGGGGAACAGCTATGATAACCACAGAGAGGGAAACTCAGAAGGTGGAGATACCTAGAGGCTTGTCTGTGTACAAGTCCAGAACTATGAAAGCCCCTGCTCTCCTCAAGCTGACGGCGGACGGTCCAGGGCCATTAATGGTAAGGTCTGTAGCGATAGTCAGCCCTAGCAGCGCAGCGGGATCTACGCCCATCGGCGATGCCGCCCTACTAAAGGCCCGCTCAACCCTAGTTGGCGGTGTTGCTCAGGTTATGGTGGACTACTTTGGGCCAGGCGATGGCGGCTTCCTGGCTCTGGACGTTTATAGCTTAGGAGGCTGCTCTGAGGCCCATTATGGCTGGTGGGCCTCTGAGGCTGATGCTGTGCTTCCTGGCTCCTCCATCACCCTGGATCTGGTGTCCAAGACGGGTGGCCTGACTCTGCCCGATGGCTCCGAAGTCCCTTTAGGTTTCCAGACATGGCCTACGGGGGACGGGCAGTATAGGGCGTTCCTGCAGATTAAGAGAGGGGAGAATTATCAGACCGTGGCTGCCTTCGACTTCACAGTACAAGATGGCAAGGTTGCGGGGTTCACCGATTACAGAGTGGACGCCGTGCTGTCCATGGGAGGCTGATTGGAGAGAAGTCGTGGGGCCGATTGCAATCTCTAAGCAATCGTACATGCCAGTTGCGACTGGCACAAATGAAGGATGAATATGGTTAATCGCCCTTCGACAGGCTCAGGGTGAACGGACGTAACCCGCTCGTGGTGAGCCCTTCGACAAGCTCAGGACAGGCTCTGTCGAACCATGAGCCATACTATTTACGTCCATTTTCGAGTAAAGGACAGGGCAGTGCTAGGTTGGAGTAAGGAACTACATCGTAAAGCGGTACAGTTGGGGTTCAGCCTACGTTACGAAGGATCGCCCCTGGGCTGGCGCTTTAGGGACCTACAGGCGAGCCAGTGGCTCGCACGGGATGAGATAAGGGACCTTCAGTGGCGTAAGCTCCGGGCTCTGGTGCACCATGCCTACTCCCATGTGCCGTACTACCGGCGGATTATGGACGATTTGGGCATAGGGCCGGAGGCTATCCGCACCCCACAGGACTATGCCAGATTGCCCATCCTTACCAAAGCGGAGGTTAACGCTCACCGCGAAGAGATGGTGGCTGAAAACTTCCCGAAAAGCCGCCTCATCAAGACCGCCAGCGGCGGTTCCACAGGGGCCCCGGTGGCCCTTTACCACGATCCTGAGATGGTGGCGTCATACCGGGCCCTCAAGCTGAGGAATTTCCAGTGGGTGGGGTGGCGTCCGGGGGACGCCTGGGTGCGTCTCTGGGGCTCGGCCTTTGATGTGGCTCCCCACCAGGCTCTGAGGCAACGGCTGTGGGACAAGGTCGGTCGGGTGATGGTTCTGCCCTGCTTCGAGATGTCCGACAAAACCATGGAGAGGTACGCCAGAGCGTTAGCCAGCTTTGAACCGGATATTATTGAGGCCTACGTCACCCCAATGCACCTCTTTGCCCGCTTCCTGCAAGCCCGGGGCGGCCCTACCATTCGCCCCCGGGGCATCATCTGCTCCGCGGAGATGCTGTTCAGCCACCAGCGGGAGCTTATCCAGGAGGTCTTCGGCTGCAAGGTCTTCAATCGCTACGGAGGAAGGGAGATGGGGGATGTGGCCCACGAGTGTGAGGCCGGCTCCATGCACATCAACGCCGAGAGTATTTACGTGGAGTTTATCCGTGATGGACGTCCGGCGGAACCTGGCGTGCCTGGAGAGATCATCCTGACGGCGCTAGACCTCTACGGTATGCCCCTGTTGCGGTATCAAGTGGAGGACATTGGAGCCCCGAGGGCAGGCGGCTGCCCCTGCGGCCGCGGTCTTCCCACCATGGAGATGGTTGAAGGCCGAATACAAGATATAATATCTCTTAAGTCGGGG
>JAENIT010000033.1 GCA_016844365.1 Dehalococcoidia bacterium | reverse complement strand
TGCTGGCCGGGCTGCCCCAAGCGCCGGCGAAATACTCACCTCTCACCAACCCTGAGCTTGCCAAAGCCCGCCAGGGCAATGTGTTGGACATTATGGTGCGCCAGGAGTATATAACGGAAGCAGATGCTGAGAGCGCAAAGCAGGAGAAGCTTAGCTACGTCACGAAGCGCTTTTCCATCGAAGCCCCTCACTTTGTCATGCACATCCGCGACCTCATGGAGGAAAAGTATGGCGCCAGCGCCCTGTATCGCGGAGGGTTGGAGATAACTACTTCTCTGGATATGGATCTTCAGAGGACCGCTGAGTCGGTGGTGGCCAAGCATGCCCAGAGACTGAGGAAGAACCATAACGCCAGCAACGTGGGCCTAGTTGCTATGGACCCCCGTAGTGGTGAGGTCTTGGCTATGGTGGGCAGCGCCGACTATTTTGACAACGAGATCGATGGCCAAGTGAATATGGCACAAGCTCCAAGGCAACCGGGGTCAGCCTTTAAGATTTTTACTTATTTAACTGCCTTTATGAAGGGATATACCCCGGCCACTATGCTCTTGGACGTAAAGACTACTTTTCCGGATGGTATAAACGCTCCTTATCAGCCCCAAAACGTAGATAAGAAGTTTCGGGGACCAGTGTCTCTTCGACAGGCGTTTGCCACGTCTATGAACGTCCCAGCGGTCAAGGCCATCCAGTACGCTGGCGTGGACAACGTCATTGACGTAGCCCACAAGATGGGGATTACTACTTTGACGCGTAAGCAGTGGTATGGCCTATCTTTGACCCTTGGTGGTGGAGAGGTGAGGCTCTTGGATATGACTTACGCCTATGGGGTTGTGGCTAATGGAGGCAAGATGGCGGGCGCACTCGTGATCGAAGACCAGAGGCAAACTGGCATGCGTAGATTGGATCCGGTCGCGATTCTGGAGGTGAAAGACTGGAAAGGGGATACCTTGGAGCGACATGAAGGCCATGATACTAGGGAGATCATATCACCCCAGTTGTCCTACCTACTCACCAATATCCTCTCTGATAACGCCGCCAGGGCTCCTTTATTTGGCGCTGACAGTCCATTACTCCTCCCCGGGCGGCCTGCCGCAGTCAAGACCGGTAGCACCGATGATTATCGAGACACTTGGACTGTGGGGTTCACCCCAGAGCTAGTAACCGGGGTTTGGGTGGGTAACTCAAATAATACTCCGATGACTGGAGCTTTAAGTACGACCACAGCAGCCCCTGTCTGGCACGATTTCATGGTTGCTGCCCTGGAGGGGAAGCCACCTTCAGCCTTCTCCAAGCCTACAGGTATCTTTGAAGTGGAGGTCTGCTCTCCCTCCGGAATGTTGCCGACTCCGTACTGTCCTACCAGTGTTAGGGAGGTCTTTATAGGGGGCACGGAGCCCAGAGAGCAAGATAATATGTTCCAGTTGATGCGGGGGGATGATGGTCAGGAGAGAGTCTTCATGGTTCTTCCCCCTGAAGCCGCCGAATGGGCCAAGGAGAATAACATTCCTCAACCTCCCGATGGCGAGTCTTCTACACCTCAAGTGTTAATCACCTCCCC
This sequence comes from Dehalococcoidia bacterium, assembly GCA_016844365.1. The sequence continues at coordinate 5,033 of JAENIT010000033.1, read as the reverse complement.
CGCGGCCGGCGGTTCTGTTAAGGGAACTGTTACAGTTCAGGGGTCTGCCTCATCTCCTGACTTTGTTCAGTACACACTGGAGTATGGAGAGGGAACATCGCCCGTTAGTTGGGTGCTAATCGGAGAGGTGAATACCACTGCTGTGACCAACGGGACTTTGGGGACTTTCTACGTGGACAACCTTAAGAAAGGGGTTTACTCCCTTCGCCTGTCTGTTCTGGACAGTAACTCTGGGCTAAAGCGTGTTGTGGTACCGATAAACGTAGAAGGGAGCGCCCCGCCATCCAGGACTCCTACGCCCCCGGCTCGAGACCCTAAGCTCGCACCTACCCCGACGCCGGTGCGTAAGCCTGTGGGGCCTGTGCCCATCGCAGTGCCCTCGTCAACGGCGACTCCACGAAGGTAGATCGGCAAAGGATACAGTTTCCTCACCGGGACCAAAAATAGTGGAGGCCCCGATATATCGGGGCCTCCACTATTATCTGTGCGCTGTTGCTTCCTGCTTTAGTACTCCATCTCGCTGGGCATGGGCGGGGACTTGAACTTCTCTGGTAGATCGGTAATGAGCGACTCAGTAGTAAGAACCATAGCCGCTACGCTGGCCGCGTTCTCTAGAGCTGCTCTAGTCACCTTGGCCGGGTCTATGATCCCCTTCGCCACCATATCACCGTACTCATCTTTGGCAGCATCGTAACCCTGACCCTTGGGCAGGTTCTTGATGGTCTCTACCACCAGGGAACCCTCCCGGCCCGCGTTGATTGCGATTCTCCGGGCGGGCTCCTCCAGGGCCTTTCTTACGATGGCCACACCAGTAGCCTCGTCACCGGTGAGCTTAATGTCATCCAGGGCGGAAATGGCGTTGATGTAAGCCACGCCACCGCCGGGTACTATACCCTCGTCAACGGCTGCCCTAGTGGCTTGGAGAGCGTCCTCAACACGGTGCTTCTTCTCCTTAAGCTCTATCTCTGTGGGAGCGCCGACCTTAATGACAGCCACACCCCCAGCCAGCTTGCCGATTCGCTCCTGGAGTTTCTCCCTATCGTAGTCCGAGGTGCTCTCCTCCATCTGGACCTTGAGGGATTTTATCCTGGACTGAATCGTGTCGGAGTCCCCATGGCCCTCGATGATGGTGGTCTCGTCCTTGTCAGCCACAACCCTGCGGGCCCGACCCAACTCAGTTACCTCTACGGAGTCCAGCTTGCGACCGGTCTCCTCACTAACAACCTCGCCGCCAGTTAAAATGGCCATGTCGTCAAGCATGGCCCTACGCCTGTCGCCGTAGCCAGGGGCTTTGACCGCCAAGCAGTTGATAGTGCCCCGCAGCTTGTTGACAACTAAGGTTGCCAGAGCTTCTCCATCGATCTCTTCGGCTATGATCACCAGATTTTTGGTAACCCTAAGGATCTTTTCCAGGATTGGAAGAAGCTCGGACACGGCGGAGATCTTCTTATCGTAGATCAGGATGTAGGGATCCTCTATTAAGGACTCCATTCGCTCCGCATTGGTGACGAAGTAGGGTGAGATGTAGCCTCGGTCGAAGTTCATTCCCTCCACATACTCGGTCTCGAAGCGTATTCCTTTGGACTCCTCCACGGTGATTACTCCGTCCTTGCCCACCTTCTCCATGACTTCGGCGATTAGTTCACCGATGTCTGAGTCGGCGGCGGAGATGGCGGCTACCTGGGCAACTTGCTCCCTGCCGGCCACGGGTATGGCGTTCTCTCTGATGCGGGCGGCCAAGGCTCTGGTGGCGGCCTCTATGCCCCGCTTGACGGACATAGGGTTGGCTCCGGCGGCCACGTTGCGCATCCCTTCATGGATCATGGCCTGGGCCAGGACAGTGGCGGTGGTGGTGCCGTCACCAGCAATGTCATTGGTCTTCGTAGCCACTTCTTTGACCAACTGTGCGCCCATATTCTCAAAGGGATCTTCAAGCTCGATCTCCTTGGCTATGGTGACGCCGTCATTGGTAATGGTGGGTGGCCCCCATTTTTTATCTAGTACTACGTTACGCCCCTTGGGTCCCAAGGTGATCTTTACGGCGTCAGCCAGAGCATCGATGCCTGCTCTTAGCTTTTTCCGGGCGTCTTCATCGAAAAGCAGTTGCTTGGGCATTATTACCTCCTTTACTAACTAGTGACTTTTGCGAAGATGTCGCTTTCTCGGAATATAAGGTACTCATTACCGTCTAACTTAACTTCGGTGCCGGCGTACTTAGAGAACATCACCTTATCGCCCTTGGCTAGCTCCATAGCAATACGCTTGCCATCATCAGCTACGCGACCTGGACCTACAGCGATAACCTCGCCCTCTTGGGGCCTGTCCTGAGCGGTATCGGGTATGAAAATACCCCCAGAGGATATCTCCTCCTTTTCAAGAGCCTTAACCAGCACTCTGTCACCTAAAGGTTGAACCTGCGTGGCCATTTCTTACTTCCTCCTTTCTTTAAGATTGATGGTGGTTTTGCCTAGGCAGTTAGCACTCGCTGTGCTAAAGTGCTAATGTTACTAGCCTAAAATCAAGGAGCTCCTAGGGGCTCCTTTACTTCAGCACAATCTAGTGGCAGAAATCCGGGCATGGGCCCTATGCCCAAATGATCTCCTCAGCATTGGAGGCCACGCCCTGTTTTTGCGCCAACTCCCGGATAGATACCAGAGTCAAGTTTGGGTCGTCGCTGAGCTGGACCCACTCTTGACCTTCGGGCGGAATAGTGCCAATACCAATCCGTCGTGACTTCTTGGTGCTCTTATTTAAGTATATACCCTCTTTGCGCAACGCCATAATACACCTATTCCTGCATTCTTAGGGCTTTTGTAACCGTTATCAGAGGTGAGCACAGATCATGCCATTAATCTGTAACCTAATATATCTATAATCAGCGTAACTGTCAAGGGGATTCTGAATTACATGATCCTAGAAATTATACTGAGAGTTATTTTTCTGGCCGGTTGGCTCAGCAGCCTTCGCACTTAAGGCAGAAGCCCACTTTGTCAAAACAGCGCTGGCACAGGGGAATACTGCAACCCTCGCAGTGGTAAACCCGAAGTTTTTCGTCTTGGTGGTCGGGGTAGAGCTGGGCCTCACAGTCGGCGCAAGCTGTAATGCTAGGCGCTTCTCGTTGTGTCATATCTATAGCTCCTAAGTTATAAGATACCTGCTCATCTTTACTTCTGGCAGCCTCGGCAGAAGTTAGTGAGGCGTTTATTGGCGGTGATCTGTGATATGGTGTGGCCGCAGCGGGGGCAGGGCTGACCCCCCTTGCCATGCACTTGGAGGAAGTCTCGAATCTTTATATGGATGGCTTCCCCCATGCGCGCTCTCACCGTCGCTTTGGCCTCGACCAGCACCGCGCTTACTGCCACATAAAGATGCTCCGTCTCGCTCCCGCTCAGTGTAACACGCCGTCGGTACGGATAGATACTAGCTCGAAACAATATCTCATCGGCGTAGGCGTTGCCGATTCCAGCGATGAACCGCGAGTTGAGGAGGATGTTCTTGACGATGCCGGGATGGCGGCGCAGTCTGGCCCGGAACTCCTCCAGGTTTAGCTCATCGCTCATGGCCTCCGGCCCCATCACCTCGAAGCCGGGGATGCTGTCCAGCTCATCGTGGGGCACAAGGTACACCTTCCCCATGACCCTGCTGTCGAAGTAGCGGAGTTGCTGCCCATCTTCAAGTTGCAGGACAAAGCAGGTCTTGGCCCGCCTCTTCCCGGACGGTGGGCAGTACTGGAACCTCCCGGTGAGCATAGGGTTGACGGCGAGCACATGCCCGCTGGCGGTCCCCATGAGGAGGAACTTGCCCCGGCGTTCCACCTTGGTAAAGGCATTACCTTTGAGGCTGGACGCGAACTCCGAGGCTCCCGGGCGGCGAATGGGGATGGCGTTGCCCACCTCCACCTCCTGAATGCGCAGGCCCAGCACTCGCTCCTCAAGGACTGATTTGATGGCCTCTAGGTCCGGTAGTTCAGGCATTTGTGTTCCCTCGATACTAGTACAACAGTCTGGATTCAGCCGTACGCTCTAGCGTGTCGGCTGCAAGCCTCTGTTAGCAGTCAACACCAACAATGCGTTTCGCGCGTGCGAGGACATGATCGTATGTCATGACGGTCAAGTTATGGTATCCCGCATTCAGGATTCGATATGCCTCAACTTGTTTTTGATTCCAGCCATCGGAGCGTCCAAAGATAAGAATGCATCGCGGCTTGACAGTCTTTACTTGGCCCACCCGTTCTAGGAATTTGACGCTGTTAGCCTCTCTTTCTACCTCGAATACGTACCTCGACGCCTGGGTTATCGCTTTCGTAAGGTCCACGGACGGCACGTAGTTTCCGTGATCAAGAGAAGGTGCCCAAAACTGTAGTCCCCCTTCGGGGCGCTTAATCTCCACAATATCGAGGAAGCCGTCGTAGGCTTCCATTAGAAAATCCGAGATATGTTGGACATCGATGCGACGTTCGTCGAGAACCCTAACGAACTCGCTACCCAAAACCCAACTATTCCTCTGAAACCAATCCTGCCAATTATTCTCGCGACTATCCTGCTGCACGAGGTTCTCGAATTGTTTTATCGCCCGCATGCGATGCGCTTGTTGTAGGCCTGCCGCTAAATCTTCGGGAATCACATCATGCGAGAGAATGAACTGGACAAGCTGTTGCTTGTCAGGCAAGGAGAACAGGGCTCTTATTTGAGCCGCGGTTTCGGCGTCGTAGGGTTTGTCCAGGGGTATGAATGCCTTGACACCCTGACGGAATGGTTCGTAGTGCTGGCGGAGAAAGTCTATGAGAGACGTGAACTCCTGGTCATCAAGCGTAAGTTCGCTTCTGGGTTGTAAGGATTCCAGAACCTCGTCATTCAGGGGTTCTTTAGACTTCGTGTATCTCCCAAGCTTAAGCCTGATGTCTTCCTTCCCCGAGTTGTGTGGTATATTCCAGAACACCGCTCGGGTTATCACAGTCGGCTTGTTGCGGAGAACTTTGGCCAGCTTATCAGTTACACGCGCCATGGCTTCTCCTGTGACTGCTAACGGTTGCA
>JAENIT010000207.1 GCA_016844365.1 Dehalococcoidia bacterium | reverse complement strand
CAGGACGTAACGGTCGGGGAGGTAGCGCCGGTCTTTGACGCAGTAGGGCAGGGGCATGGAACTCTTGTAGATGAACCCCTTGTCGAGGAGGTTCAGGAATATACCGTGGGTGGTTTTGGCGTGGTTCTCAGTGCCGGTGCGAGTAAAGAGGTCGAAGCTTATCCCCAGCTTCTCCCAGGACGCCAGAAAGTCACGATGATAGTACTCTGCCACCTCTGCCGGGCTCTTGCCCTCCTCCTCGGCCCGAACGGTGATAGGGGTGCCGTGCTGGTCGCTGCCGGAGACCATGAGGACATCGTTGCCCACCGCCCGGTGGTAGCGAGCGAAAATGTCCGAAGGCAAGTAACAGCCAGCAATATGGCCGAGATGTAATGGCCCATTGGCGTAGGGCCAAGCCACTCCGATGAAAATACGTTCCGCCACTGCGTCCGTCTCTCTGATATTATAGATGCGTCAGTATTTTACCATATCGGTGAGGAAAGACAAACGGAGGGTGCAGGGATGCACACAGAGCGCCTTGCCATCACACCCTAGCTGTCATACAATTTTTACGCCATGATAGTAGACTTTCACACCCATATATTCCCTCCACATATTAAGGCGGACCGAGGCCCCTATCTGGAGAGGGATCAGGGGTTCAGGAGTATGTACTCCAACCCTAAGGCCCGCATCGCCACCGCCGATGAGCTGATTGCCAGCATGGACCGATGGGGCATCGACGTTTCCGTTGTGATGAACTTCGGGTGGAGCAGCCAGGATATGTGCACCGAGACCAACAGCTACATCATCGAGGCTGTCCACAAGTACCCAGGCCGCCTCGTGGGGTTCTGCGCGATCCAACCCAGAGAAGGAGCGGCTGCTCTGAAGGAGCTGGAGCGGTGCGCCCTGGCTGGCCTTCGGGGGATAGGAGAGATGCGCCCTGACGACCAGGGTTTTGAGCTGGATGACGTGAAGGTCATGGGGCCGGTGGTGGAAGCCGCCCAAAGCTACAAGATGGTCTTCCTGACCCACTCTTCGGAGCCCGTGGGCCATTTGTATCCAGGGAAGGGAACATTAACCCCAGATAAGCTGTATAGCTTTATAACAGCCTTTCCGGCACTCACAGTGGTCTTAGCTCACTGGGGAGGAGGCCTGCCATTCTACAGCCTGATGCCAGAGGTAGCTCGGGCTCTCAAAAACACCTATCTGGACTGCGCGGCAACTAGCCTTCTGTACAAACCCGACGTGTTTCAGACTGTTGGGGCATTGATGGGCTACGATAAGATTCTCTTCGCCAGCGATTATCCCCTGGTCGCCCAGGGCCGGGCCGTGACCGAGATTCGCGACCTGGTTATCCAGGAAGAGGCCAAACAGGCCATCCTGGGCGGCAACGCACGGAGACTTCTCCATCTCGATACAGGACGGCTCGCTACATGAGGGTCTTTGTGGCCATCGAACTACCCCAGGAGGTAAGAGAGGGTCTTGCCCAGGTTCAGGATAAGCTCAGGAGCCAGATTGATGAGGGGGTGCGCTGGGTAGATCCCTGGGGAGTCCACCTGACTCTGAAGTTCTTAGGCGATGTTGCTCCCGAAAAGGTGACACCCATTGTGCAAGCCCTTACCGACGTCTCTAACAGAAACGCCTCCTTCGAAGTGAGTATTGAGCAACTAGGGGCCTTCCCCAGTGCGGTCCGTCCCCGGGTGCTGTGGGTAGGCATTGGAGGAGACCTCTCAGAGCTGATAAAACTGCAAGGTATGGTGGAGGATGCCCTTGCTCCCTTGGGCTTCCCTCCGGAAGGACGGGGATTCTCTCCGCACCTGACAGTCGGAAGGGTAAGAGAGGGAATTACGCGAGGGATCCTGGAGAGGATAGGACGGGCCCTTGAGACTGTCGCTGCTGTTCCCCTCGCTATGCGAGTACGAGGGATGAGTCTTATGGTTTTCCTGGGCAGGGGGATTCTGACTCTTACTTGTAGGCGCGCCAGGCGTTGAGCCTGGTGTGATAATTACACAATCTCCCTGATGCTCCACACAGTTCCGTTGACTAACGCAAAAAGCCCGTGCTACACTGACCACTGAGATTTGCGCCTAATTTGCGAGTATCCCAACTCAAAACGAGGACGCTTTGCCAGACCAGTACGTATACGATTATACGGCTGTCTTTATCGCCGCTATAGGCGGCTTGGCGGTGGTATTTCTACTTCTCTTCGTCGCTGGGATACTAGCTCCAAGGCGCCCATCCGCCGCGAAAGGCCAGATATACGAGTGTGGTATGCTCCCCATCGGCCGCTACTGGTCCCAGTATCACGTTCGCTACTACCTCTTCGCTATCCTTTTCATGATTTTCGAGGTGGAGGTAGTCTTCCTCTTTCCCTGGGCTGTCGTCCTAAAGATTCCCGCTGTGGGGGCCTTTGCCTTCTATGAGATGATAATATTCATCGCCATCTTGCTCTTTGGCCTGGCATACGCCTGGAAGAAGGGGGTACTGGAATGGAGCTAGCTAAGCTGGACTCTTCCCCCACCTTGAGTTTCTACGACAAGCTCCCTAGAAGCGGGCTCATAGGAATAGTAACTGCCAAGAGCGATGAGCTCTTTGCCATGGCGCGAAAATCATCCCTGTGGCCTATGACCTTCGGTTTGGCTTGTTGCGCCATAGAGATGATGAGCACCTACATGTCACATCACGACCTGGACCGCTTTGGCGTGGTCACCTGGCCCTCGCCCCGTCAGTCCGACGTGATGATCGTGGCCGGCACCGTGACCAAGAAGATGGCTCCGGCCGTCAAGCTCCTGTACGACCAGATGCCCCTGCCCAAGTGGGTTATCGCCATGGGGAGTTGCGCCACCAACGGCGGACCCTACGCCCAGTACTCTCGGGTGCTCCAGGGTGTGGACCTGGTCATTCCCGTAGACGTGTACGTGCCCGGGTGCACGCCGCGGCCAGAGGCCCTTATGTATTCAATCATAAAACTCCAGGAGAAGATAATGGCGGACGCCAGGGCTCTGAGGAACGGCGCATGACGGCTGAAGTGTCGGAGCAGGCCCAAGAAGAGCCTCGTGAGCGGCGAAGGGCTCCAACGGGGCCGCCTCCAGGGGCTCAGGTCCCTCCTTCTGAGGATGCCTTGAAGCTGGAATCGCTCTTGAAGGAGCTCCTCAGCGACGTGCCCTTGGAGATGGAATACAACTTCGGCGAGCTGGTGGCGATCCTGCCACCAGAGCATATCGTGCGGGTTTGCCGTACTGCCAGAGCGGACCCTCGCCTAGACTTCGATTACCTCCGATGCCTCTCCGGGGCCGACTACGTGCGCCACTTTGAGGTGGTCTACCATCTCTACTCCATAGAGAAGCGCCATAAGATGACCTTGAAGATAAAGCTCCCCCACGAAAATCCGGCGGTGGACTCCGTCATCTCGGTCTGGCGGGGTGCAGACTGGCACGAGCGGGAGATGGGGGAGATGTTCGGTATTCACGTTATGGGGCATCCTAATATGACGGCCCTGCTCCTTGAGGATGGCCTGGACGAGCATCCACTCCTCAAGAGCCACCCCTTGGTGCAGGTATATGAAGACCGTCCGGGAATTATTACGGAGAAGTTATAAGGTTTAGTAAGTTCCCCTCCCTCGTAGGGAGGGGCCAGGGGAGGGTCGACCATACTCAAAGCTGACCCCCACCTAACCTCCCCCTAAAAGGGGGAGGGAGAGAGCACTAGCTATGGTCACAAACAAACTTGAAACCGTAGACATGACCATCAATATGGGGCCTCAGCACCCCAGCACCCACGGGGTTTTCCGAATGGTGCTGAGGGTGGATGGTGAGCGCATCATCGACTGCGAGCCCTATATTGGCTACCTCCACCGGGGCTTTGAGAAGCTGTCGGAGAACGAGAGCTATCAAACGGTGTTAATCCACCTGGACCGCACCGATTACATAGCCGCCTATAACTGCGAGATGGCCTACATAATGGCCCTGGAGAAGCTGTGCGGTGTCACCCCCTCGGAGCGGGCCGAGTATATAAGGGTGATCCTGTGCGAGCTTAACCGCATAGCCAGCCACCTCCTATTCTACGGCACCTTCGGGGCCGACGCCGGCGCCATTACCCCTTTCCTCTATTCCTTCCGAGACCGGGAGCGAATCCAGCTCCTCTTTGAGTCGGTGAGCGGGGCCAGGATGATGCACTACTACTTTCGAGTCGCCGGCGTTCGGGCGGACCTTCCCGAGGGTTTTGTGGAGGAGACTCGCCGAATCCTGGACTCGGTTAAGTACGGTAT
>JAENIT010000206.1 GCA_016844365.1 Dehalococcoidia bacterium | reverse complement strand
TCTAGGGATCAAGCCGGATGGTCAACTCCTTCTGGATGTGGGCGCTCACGATGGCTATCTCTTGTCCCGTTGTTCGGCGCTGTTGAAGGTTGGCCTTGACCTGGAGCCTGCTGCGGCTCGCAAACTGTACGCCCCTATGTTGTGCGGAGACGGCAAAAGTCCTCCATTTCTCCCTGGCACCTTCGATTGGGTGCTGGCAATGGACGTGCTTGAGCATGAGGCGGAGGACGTCGCCCTGCTAAGCAGCCTGGTCAAGCTCCTGAAGCCTGGGGGTCGCCTATGTCTGAGCGTACCCAGCAAAGACTTTACAGTGTTCCCGCCTTTCATAACATCCCTTCTGCACAAGAGTTGGGGGCACGTACGTCCGGGGTACCTACCTGAAGAGCTTGCGAGCAAGCTGTCGTCTGGGGTGGATGTAACCTTCCTAACCTGGAACGAGCCACTGTTCAGGCTTTTTTACCTACCCGCCCGTGTCCTTTGGGCCATCTCCCCAATCGCGGGCCGATGGTTTCTGTGGGTCATTGCCGGATTAGACGCCATGTTTACCCAGGGCATATCGGGACACGTATTTGCAATCGTTACTAAGAAGTAAGAGCGACATGACGGCCAAGAAACTCCATCGAACATCCTCCCGAACGCGCGGCTTACGGCTCCTTCTAGCAGGGGCGGCACTTTCGATTCTAGTGGTACTGTTGGCCCTCCGCCTTGAGGGGTTGGGCTTGGCTCGTGAGCAAAACCCATCTGAGATGTCAGACATAGGGCCTCTCTTCGGTCATTCTGAACATCCAGTCCTAGAGACCGGGCAAGACGGCTCCTGGGATTCAGGCAGCATTCATGCCCCCTCTGTAGTCAAGGTGGGGGATAGGTACCTGATGTGGTACGACGGCACATCTGGCAATGACCCCTATGCTGGATGGAGCATCGGGCTGGCCTGGTCTACCGAGATAGATAGTGAGAGTTGGGTTAAGCACCCAGATAATCCGGTCCTTATTCCAGGCTCCCAAGGAGAATGGGACAGCGTCAGCGTACACGATCCCAGGGTTATATATGACGAAGGTTTCTATCGGATGTGGTACTCAGGCTACGATGGCCATCTCTGGCGCATCGGCTATGCCACGTCCACGGATGGTGTAGTGTGGACCAAACACCCAGCGAACCCGGTGATGCATCCAGGAGCGCCAGGGGAGTGGGATGCGTCCGGCGTGGCCTACTCCAGCGTCCTCTTCCAAGGCGGGCTATACAGGATGTGGTATCAGGGCCTGGGACGCGACGGAGCCTGGCGAATTGGGTACGCGACCTCTAAAGACGGCTTGCTCTGGGAGAAGCATTCCTCCAACCCTGTGGTGGCCACAGGCCCAGGGGATAGCTGGGACGGACAAAAGGTGATGACTCCCCACGTTGTTAAGATCGGCGCTCAGCTTGTGATGTTTTACACCGGTGCGCCCCTCTGGGGCATCGGCTACGCTACGTCAAAGGATGGAGTCCAATGGCAAAAGATGGCATCGAATCCAATTATCGCTTCGGCCCCCCCAGGAAGTTGGGATAGCCAACAGGCCATTACGGTTACCGCATGGGTAGACAAAGGCGCGCTGAGACTATGGTACGCTGGTGGGGATGGAAGGAGGTTTGGTATAGGACAGGTCTCTGCTCCACTAGCGCCGTCGCCTTGACAAAGAAGGGTGCGTAGGTTACTATCTGTAATACAATCTAATATGGGTGGCTCTTATCAAGAGAGGCTGAGGGAACGGCCCTGTGAAGCCCGGCAACCACCCCGACTTAATCGGGGAAGGTGCCAATGCCGCCTTCGATGATTTCGGAGGGCGATGAGAGTGCCGATGCTGTTATGCTAGGCTTCTCTCACGCGGGAAGCTATTTTTATTGTTTCGGGTTCCAATGAAAACGATTGAATGGCTGGGAGATAGAGTAAGGCTTATTGACCAGACGGCGCTGCCTCAACGAGAGGTATATCTTGAACTAAGCCAACCTGGTGAGGTCGCCGCGGCTATCAGAGAGATGCGCATCCGGGGCGCCCCTGCCATCGGAGTAGCGGGGGCCTACGCCGTGGCCCTGGCAGCCCAGTCAAGCAACGCCTCGAATAAGATGGAGCTTCTGGAGCGCCTAAGGCTGGCCGCTCAGGAATTGGTCTCAACTCGCCCCACAGCGGTAAATCTAGCCTGGGCGGTAAACCGGATGCTCCGGGTGGCAGAGAGCGCTGGATATGATGAGGTGGGCAAACTAAGGAACCGTCTCATTGAGATGGGGCCTCCGTCCTCACTCACTGCAACGCCGGCGCCCTGGCCACCGCGGGCTACGGCACGGCCTTGGGGGTCATCCGCGCCGCGGTAGAGTCAGGCAAGAGACCCCAGGTTTACGCCGATGAGACTCGTCCCCTCCTCCAAGGGGCTCGTCTCACCACCTGGGAGATGATGAGAGAGGGGATACCAGTCACCCTCATTACCGACAGCACGGCAGGCTCCTTCATGCACCGAGGGCTGGTGGACTGCGTGATCGTCGGCGCCGACCGGATTGCTGCCAACGGGGATGTGGCTAATAAGATCGGAACCTACACTCTGGCGGTGCTGGCCAAGGAGAACGGCGTGCCCTTCTACGTGGCCGCGCCCACCAGCACCATCGATCTCTGCCTCCCATCCGGCGATCTCATCCCCATCGAGGAGCGGCGGCCGGAGGAGGTGACTCACATCCAGGGGGTGTCCATTGCTCCTCCAGATGTCCCCGTGGCCAATCCCGCCTTCGACGTGACGCCTCATCGCTACGTAACGGCCATCATCACCGAGCGTGGTGTGGTGCGGGCGCCGTATGTGGAGAGGTTGAGGAGAGTGTGCCGGGGTGAATAGATACACAGTCTTGTTGCA
>JAENIT010000032.1 GCA_016844365.1 Dehalococcoidia bacterium | reverse complement strand
CCTGATGGTGGGCGAGGCACCAGGCCGCCATGATAGAGCAGCCACGGGAGACGATGCCCGTTACCCGCTTGGCGGTCAGAGGAATATAGCGGAGAAGCACGCCGGCATGGATTGTGAAGTAGTCCACCCCCTGTTCCGCCTGCTCTATAAGGGTGTCCCTATAGACCTCCCACGTTAGGTCTTCCGGCTTGCCTCCGACCTTCTCCAAAGCCTGATAGATCGGCACGGTTCCTACTGGGACCGGCGAGTTGCGGATTATCCACTCTCGGATGCTGTGGATGTCCACCCCGGTAGAGAGGTCCATGATCGTGTCGGCGCCCCAATGAGTGGCCCAGACCATCTTCTCCACCTCCTCCTCCACCGATGAGGCTACCCTGGAGTTGCCGATGTTGGCGTTCACCTTCACCAGGAAGTTCCGTCCGATTATCATGGGCTCAATCCCTGGGTGGTTGATGTTGGCGGGGATGATAGCCCGGCCCAAGGCCACCTCGCTCCGGACGAACTCTGGATCCAGGCCTTCACGAAGCGCGATGAACTCCATCTCCGGGGTGATGACGCCCTGGCGGGCGTAGTATAGCTGCGTTGGGGCCCGCCCCGGCACTGCCCTCAGGGGCTTTCGTTTAGGAGCCGGAAAGCTAGCGCCATTGGCACTGAGGGACTGGTCGGCGTGTCCATCGCACTCCTCCACGTCTCCTCGCTCCATGATCCATTGGCGACGTTGGGGCGTGAGGCCAAGGCGCAGGTCTATATTTGCATCAGTGTCCGTATAGGGGCCACTGGTATCGTAAAGACGAACTGGCGGGTTAACTTCGCTACCATATCCGCCCGACGTAGACGTTTGATCTACCTCTCGAAAGGGCACGCGGATGTCTGGTCGAGAACCCTGCATATATACCTTCCGACTCCCGGGGAAACTCCGAGAGCGGAGATCAGCAATATCTTTAACTTGAGTCATATTTAGACCTCCTAGCCTGCTTACACTTATGCGCTATAAAGAAATTCCACATTCCGCCCGTTTGGTGCTACACCTAGCTATAATATTAAAAGCCAGGGGCGCATCGGTTACGACAAGCCCTTGGCTCACGCTTACCGCTTCCCTACGCCAGTATTACCTAGGATCAGGTTCCCGGGGTTGGCCCGCCTTAGACGGGCCTCTCAGCCTTTTGGCACCCCCAGCGGCCACCTTATTTAGTTGTGCTCCCTATTGACTCTACAAAATTATAGCAGAACTCCCTTCAAACAGTCAAAGGAGTGTTATGTAAACCTCTTTACGCAAAAATGTTTGTACTCCTCTACATGAGGTGATACTATTTTTATAGAGACAGCAACAAGGGGAGGTTTCTTCCGAGCAAAGGAGGATGTTGCAATGCCAGAAGTGGAGATCGGGTCTGTAAGCGATTACTTTGCCAGGGTTGGAGTTGCCGGAATTGAACTCACAGGAGACCTCAAGGTAGGAGACATGCTCCACATTAAAGGCCACACCACGGACGTAGAGCTTAAGGTGCCCTCCATGCAGATAGACCGGGTGGATGTGCCAGAGGCCAAGACCGGTCAGGCTGTGGGGATAAAGGTGGCAGACCGAGTGCGAAGGGGAGACGTAGTGTACAAGGTATTGGGCTAGCGGGCGCTATTTCAAGGTGTGAGTCATTAACGTGCTCACTATGCTGATCAACATCGCTCCAAAGAAGGCCGCCAAAAAACCATCGATGTAAAAGGCCAGCCCCAAACCCTGGGCCGCCCAGGCAGTAAACATTAGCATGAGCGCGTTTATCACCAGGGTGAAGAGGCCCAGGGTAATCATTTGTAAAAGACAGGTGATTAAAGATACCAGGGGCTTTATTAGGGTGTTAACTACGCCGAATATTACAGCGGTGAATACGGCAGAGAGCGGGTCGCCAAGGTGAATCCCAGGGACTAGTAGAGAAGCCGCATATAGAGAGACGCTGTTGATTCCGAGGCGAAGAAGGAGTTTTATCATTAGCCACAGCTGGACTGATTATTGCCGATTGAAAGCAACAGAACTTGAAATTTGATGTCCGATAAGCCTAAGGTGCGACCCGGCCCTCATGAAAGGACTTAAGCACATTTGCCATCTCAATCGCGCTCAGCGCAGCCTCAGCTCCTTTGTTGCCCGATTTAATACCAGCCCTGTTAAGGGCCTGTTCCACCGTATCAGCAGTGATGACGCCGAAAATGACGGGCACTCCCGTGTCCAGAGCGGCCTGCACAATCCCCTGGCTAGTGCCCTGACAGATGTATTCGAAGTGAGGAGTCTCACCCCTGATGACGGCCCCCAAGCAGATGATGGCGTCGTATGTGCCCATTTCAGCCATCTTTTTGGCGAGGAGAGGCAACTCCAACGAGCCAGGCACGTAGGCTACATCAATGTCCCCTTCATCCACACCATGGCGGGTAAGGGTGTCCTTGGCCCCTTCTAAAAGCTTGGAGGTTATGAATCCGTTGAATCTGGATACCACAACCGCCAAACTAAGCCCGTGCCCAATTAGTTTACCTTGATATTCGTGTCCCACAGAGCCTCCCACGGCCTCTATATGGTTAGAACATCCTCTATATCCAGAAGATGCCCCATCTTGTCACGCTTTGTTTCCATATAACGACGGTTATGCTCATTGATAGCAGCCATAATGGGGACCTGCTCTACTATCCTCAAGCCATAGCTCTCCAGCCCAACTCTCTTTTTGGGGTTGTTGGTAAGGAGCTTAACGTCTTTGAGACCCAGGTCCACCAAGATCTGCGCCCCTATCCCGTACTGGCGTGGGTCGGACTGGAAGCCCAGGGCTAAATTCGCTTCCACTGTGTCCATTCCCAGATCCTGAAGGGCATAGGCTTTAATTTTATTATGGAGCCCTATCCCCCTTCCTTCTTGCCGCATGTACAGGAAGACCCCTCGACCCTCTTCGGCTATACGCCGCAATGATAGGCGCATTTGCTCGCCGCAATCGCACCGAAGGCTGCCAAAGACATCCCCAGTTAGGCACTGGCTGTGGGCTCGCACCAGAACCGGCTCAGGGCCGGTGATGTCCCCCTTCACCAGAGCCACGTGCTCGTCAGCATCCACCATGCTCTTGTAAGCGATGGCCGTGAACTCGCCATATTCAGTAGGCAAGATGGCCTCAGCCACCCGCTCTACCAGCTTCTCTGCTTGCCGCCTGAAGGCGATGAGCTGGGCTATACTCACGATCCTGATACCGTGCCTAGCCCCGAACTGCTCCAACTGGGGGAGGCGGGCCATGGTGCCATCATCGTTCAGGATCTCGCACAGCACTCCCGCCGGGTACAGCCCCGCGAGCATGGCCAAGTCCTTAGCGGCCTCGGTATGCCCTGACCGCTCCAGAATACCCCCGTCCTTAGCCCTCAGGGGAAACATGTGCCCCGGCATGATAATATCCTCTGGCTTGGTGTTAGGATCTATTACAGCCCTTACGGTGGCAGCCCGGTCGTGGGCGGAGATGCCAGTGGTAGTGTTGTGTTTGGCCTCTATGGAGACGGTGAAGGCAGTGCCGAAGAGAGAGGTATTCTCCTGGACCATCATGGGGATCTCAAGCTCGTCCAGCCTAGCGCCAGTTATGGGTAGACAAATGAGGCCGCGCCCGTGGGTGGCCATGAAGTTTATGGCTTCAGGTGTGATTTTCTCCGCGGCCATTATGAGGTCGCCCTCGTTCTCTCGATCTTCATCGTCTACTACGATGACGAACTTACCGTTACGTATGTCCTCGATGGCTTCTTCCATGGTAGCAAGTGGCATTCTGTATCCTCGTCCTTTCTAAGCGCCCTCCTGAGCGATGCCGGTTCTCCGACTCTTACCCTGCACTCTTCGGGCACTCGACGAACCCGAGCCCTTTAAGGGTATTCTATCCACCCAGGGTTGTATCAGTCAAGCTTACGGTAGTTCAACGCCCCAATTTGGCCAGCTCTACCAGTAACTCCTCATTATCGGGCAGCCCGGACTCATACACCTTCTTGTACCGGATGATCCCCTCTCTGTCTATGATGAACGTAGATCTTCGGGACGTGCCGCGTTCTGGGTTGTACACGCCGTAAAGCTCACTTATTTGCCCCTTAGGGTGAAAGTCCGAGGCCATTGGGAAGCTGATCCCACCCATGTGCTCAGCAAAACCCTGGTGGGAGGGCACCGCATCGCAGCTCACGCTCACTACCTGAGCGCCCTTATCCTCAAAGCGAGGCAAATCCCGCTGAAAGGCTGTTAGCTCGTTCTGTCAGCCTCCCGTGAAATCGGCCACATAGAATGCCAGCACAACATGCTTCTCACCCTTGAACTGGCTGAGGGTTACCCGTTGCCGCCCCGGTATCGGGGAGGTAAAATCAGGAGCCACATCTCCAACTTCTGGCATGGCGCACCTCTTTATTCCCCAGGTTTGAGCAATACCATAATAGACAAATCGCTGAATTGCTCCGCGATTGCAGAGAGATCATCCAGAGTAAAATTCCGTACCCGTTCCATATCTAGGGTTAGTCCCTCCAAGACTGCTACGTGCGCCGATCCGGGAACACCTCCGTCCACAAGATACCTAGCTATCTGAGCCGGCATGAAGTCCCAGGGACGGGGTAGCAATAGCACGCTCCTGCTGCCATTGAGAGCCCAGTTCAGTAGCTCGGCCTTGTCGCCATCTATATCCCCACGCTTGTGAAAGGTGAGGAACAGGGCCTCCTCCATGGCTACGCCCAGGGTTGCGCAGGCTACCTGAACCGAGCTGATGCCTGGTATCACGCTCACGGGCCCGCACACAGAGCGTATCCGGCTAAGAAACTCCTTATCGGAGAAGTTCGGGTCACCATAGCAACAGATGACGCATCTTCTGCCGCTGGCAGCCAGCTCGCCAACCTGCTTCAGGGTATCTTCCTGGTTCCTGTAGTCTATGGTGATGATCTGAGCCGACAGCCACGGCTTGACCACAGCCAGCGCCGCTCCAAACCCTGCGACTACATCAGCCTCGTGGATGAGCCGCCTGGTCTTCACCGGCACGTACTCAGGATCACCAGGACCTACGCCAACTACCCAAACACCCATCTATAACTCCTCTTAATACGCTCCTTTGTGCTTTTTGGGGTCGCAATTGTGGTGTGGAACTACCGGGACACTCAGATGGGCTGCCGAGCCCCGTAACCTCCCTCTATGGTATGCCAGAAGCCGATTCGCTCTTCCCCCAAGCGCCAGCATAAGTACATCTCTTCCCCGTCCCTTAATGTGAGGAAGTCCACCAGCCCCATCTCCATGTCTTTAACTACGCAGCCGACGGCGTGAACCTGACTAACTAGCTGCTGCAATTCGCCCACCAGCTCGTTTATCTCCTCCTGCACACGCCTTATCTCCCGCTCATTAGCCCGGTAGTTACCGTTGCCTCCTACCCTTTGGCCCTTCATCTGGGATAGCTCCTGCTCCTTGGCAGCGATGCGCCTTCGGCAGTCTCTCACCCCCTCCATCATTGTGGAAAGCTGGGGAATGAAATTGTTGGCCTCTTCAAAGGTGAAGTACTTGGGCATATTCAGATGAGAAGAGTGTTAAGATTGCGACAGCAGAGTCCTTAAACCCCCGCGTGCAGAAGCTCCCTAGTTCTGGCCACCAGTCTGGGTAACAGCTCTCCAGTCTGTCCCCTAAGGGTTAGATCGCATAATGGGGTAAGGTCCGTTTCGTGTGGGTTGACCTCGATTATATAGGCGCCTCTTTGTTTGGCTATAACGGGCAATTGGGCGGCTGGATAGACTACAGCGGAGGTTCCCAGTATCAACATGCAGTCGCTCTGAATGCTCTCCCGATAGCAGACATCCAGAACATCTCTGGGTATAGGCTCTCCAAAGCCCACTCCATCGCTCTTCACTATACCCCCGCACTCTGGGCACCGAGGCGGCAGGTCATCCAAAGGAAGAGAGCCCTGGGGAAAACGGGCATAGCATTCAATACAGCGCAGCTTGTAACGGTTACCGTGGATCTCCGCCACCTTCTTGGCTCCGGCTGTGCTATGAAGACTGTCCACGTTCTGGGTGATGATGTACTTGAGAACCCCCATATCCTCCAGCTCCACCAGGGCATAGTGACCAGCGTTAGGGACTGCGGTGTCGAAGGAGCGGGACTCGGGGCGGACGTTGTCACCCCTTATGCGAGCCTCCCACCAGCCCTTTGGGTCCTCTAGAAAACGCTGATATCCCCTATTATCTGGCTCCCCATATTTTGTCCAAAGCCCGCCAGGGCCTCGGAAGGGCGGTATACCGCTCTCTACTGAGAGCCCAGCTCCGGTCAGGGCGGTTACGTACTTACACCTGACGATTATCCCTGCTGCACTATCGATGCTTCCGGTCAAGTCCTGTTCTTCCATCATGGTTGACTCCCCCTGTGCATTCAGGCCACGTCCAGCGTATCACGATGATACCACAAAGACGACTGCGATTACAGATTCTCCTTCAGCGCAGCGACCCCCAAACATTACGCACACCCCCCCTTATGGGTGAGATGTCAACTACCCAGATGGCGGATGTGCGTACCTAGAGGATGCTTCATACTCTACTTGGAGCTAAAACTTAATAGCACCGAAAAGGCAAACCCATCGAAAGGTGGGGACGCAAAGCCACAGACCTAACCTCGAAATACGAGCAAGGTGGCTGGGTCGCCGAAGTGCAGCTCAGAGGGTTATAACAACCCGATATCAAGCCTGGGCTGCCTTTTCCGAGGAGGAGAGCGATGAGGCATCTCAGGAGATTAAAGGGGTTCGCAACCCTACTAGGATGGGTGTCCATGATAGCGGTTTTAGTTACAGCGTCCCAAGTTCACGCTGGAAATGCCGCCAGAGTAGCGCCCAACGCCGTAGTTGACGGGACCAAAGCAGAGCACACGCTTTGGGCCGAGAAGATAGTACCGATAGGCATGGGGACCGGTCAGGTTAACTGGGCTACCATGGGTCCCGATGGAAGCATATACCTGGGCACAAGCCTACAGGTCGTAAGGACCGACGGCTCCAGGGTAACCTACACCTCCAGAACCTCTCCTGCCCTGGCTGGCGACTACGTAAACACTCTCTACTTAGCCCCCAATGGAGACCTGTACGTGGGCCACAACTGGGCTGGAATCACAATCCTGCGGGCCGACGGCACCGTCTCCTATTGGAACGGCAGCACAACTCCTTCCCTTAGCGGGACCGACATTCGGCACGTCTGGGCCGACGCTAACGGTGACACATACGTAAGCTCCAAGGATACAGCTTTGGACATTATTCACCCCGACCTCTCGGTCACTCGCTACACCAATAACTCCCAGCCAGGAGTGGTTGGAGGATCAACCTTCACCTTCAGGGACTCCACTACGGGGCAGCTATACTCCGTGGGCGGGCGTCAAGCACCGGATTCGCCCGGTGGCCTCACCATCATCAACCCCAATGGTTCTACCACCCACTACGATGTGAACACAAACCCTGGGCTGGTGAATAACAACGCCATCCACCTATCAAAGGACTCTAACGGAGACCTCTACATCTCCCACGATAGCACCTTTGGTCAGGACGGATGGAACAATGACGGAGGCCTCAGCGTACTGCATACCACCGGCTCAGTGGAGACATATCAGGCCGGCACAACTCCCCTCTTCCCCTCTAACAGGGTGTTCTATAGCTGGAAGGACTCCAGAGACAACCTATACGTGGGCACCAGCCAAGGCCTTTGGAAAAAGTCCACACCCAAGGGAATAGCCTTGTACAGCTCAATCCTGGGATCCAGGGTTTTCCTTCAGACAGAGGTACAACCTAACGGCGATATGCTGGTTGCAACGGAGAACGGAGCCCTAATCATCCGTGGCTTTAAATAGTAGGCCGAAGGCCCCCAATAAAAGGGCCAGCAAAACAGAAAGAGGCGGTAGCAACGAGGAAGTACGCATGAGAGTATTGAAGCTGGCAGGTTCAGAAGAGTTTAGCACTTTTACACATACAGACCAGGACAACCAACACGACAATTATCGCCAACAAGACGCGGAGAGCCTGGCGCAGGAGATCCGTACCCTGAAGGAAGAGATGAGATGGGCGAGAGAGTACGGACCGCGACTAGTCGATGCTCTCAAGGACTCCACCGATCGGCTCGCTCAGGTACAGGAGCGTCTTGCCACCCACGATAGCGCCCTTACAGAGCTTTTCGATCGGGGTCGGCAAGAGGTCCTCATTCGCCAGTCCTACGAACGCTACCTGCCCCCTCATCTGATCCAAGAGCTTGCGGCCAACCCTGGTCGAGTGAATCTGGGAGGCGAGGTGCGCAGGGTAACGATCCTATTCGCAGACTTTAGAGGCTTTTCGGCCACCGTCTCTCACATGAACCCCCAGGATGTGATCAGAGTGCTAAATTCCTACTTTACTCAGATAGCGGAGACCATCTATAGATACGGAGGCTCCATAGATAAGTTCATGGGCGACGGATTCATGGCTATCTTCGGAGCGCCCGCGGCCCTTGAGGATGACGCCCTTCGAGCGGTGCGAGCCGGGCTGGAGATCCAGAAGTTCCTGGCCATAAGCGGTAAAGGAGAGGCTGAGCCGAGTGGGTTCAGGCTGCCTATGGGTA